>JACIXQ010000061.1 GCA_014360465.1 bacterium | reverse complement strand
CTTTTTTATTTTTTTAAAAAAATTTTGGAAGGAGGAAAAAGGATGCAGAAGGTATATCTATACCGTTGCCAGAAGTGCAGGGAACGCATTTACTCTCGCGAGCCCCTGCAGGAAGACAGGAAGTGCCCTGTCTGTGGTGGGGATTTAAAGCCCGAAGAGAAGAAATAAAAGATTTGGGAGGGACGTGTGGTCGTCCCTCCCAACCAGGGCTTTTCTCATATAAACTCAAATTTCATAACAATCAGCCGACAAATATAGTCTATCTATATCTTCCTTCCTCGCCATTCCAGCGCCCACAACTATAACATTAGCTGCACCACAAGCATTTGCAAGCTTGAGACATTCATCTATGGGTCTTTTATCAAGCAATCCACAGATAAACCCAGCAAGGAAAGAATCGCCCGAGCCCACAGCCGAAACAAACGGAACATCTATTCCCGGTGTGTATAAAAACCTTTCTCCGTCGTAAAAAATCGCTCCCTCTTTTCCCATAGTAACGACTACCAGGTCCGTTTTGGAGGAAACCGCCCTCATTGCCTCTTTAACATCATCTATGTCGTTCATATCCCCCTCTACCAAATACTCAAGCTCCCTTATGTTTGGCTTGACCATAAACGGATGCGCCTCAAGCCCCAATCTCAATAGTTCCCCACTGGAATCCAAAATGGTTGGCACATCCATCTTTTTTGCAAGATGGGTCAAACGTGCGAAGATATCAGGGGGTGTTCCAGGCGGGGCACTACCACAGAATACAAGGAAGCTCGCAGCCGGGAGGAGCTTCTTCACTTTCCTTTCCAATCTCCTTGCATCGCTTTCATCAACTGGGGGTCCCCATTCATTTACCTCCGTTTGAGTCTTATTTCTAAGGTCAACAATCGCTATACAGAGTCTCGATTCCCCCTTCACCCTCACGAAGTCAAAGGGTATACCCTCCATACGAAGATGATTTTCTATGAACCTACCGTTATGTCCACCCACAAAACCACTCGCCAGGCTTGGTTTGCCAAGCGTTTTGCAAACCCTTGCAACATTAATCCCTTTCCCACCTGCGACCGATTTCATCTCCTGCGGTCTGTGAACCCTGTCAAGGGTGAAATTGTTCACCACATATGTTTTATCTATCGCAGCATTTAAGGTAATTGTCAGAACATATTTAGTCATAATCTTCTCTGTTTATTTTTTAATTTAATTTTTCCTTTTAAAAGGCTATATGACAAGGAACCACGATTGATAAATTATGCTTAGAGGGAAACTTTTTTAATATTGTGTTAATCTAAAATATGGGTGAAAGGAATGAGGAAAATTTTAACCCTTATTCTCTTGGTCAACATCGCCTTCTCCACCATAGCGACAGACCTCCGTTGGGAAACCAAGAATGTGGTGATGGACCTTAAAAAACTATTCGGATTTCCCTATAGCGTGCTCAATGAGGAAATAGTGACCCATTGTCATTTTTTCAGGCTTGCCCAATCGGTTATGGACACCTTGAAAATCAAGGGCAAGCTTTATTTAGAATGCAGGCTTCTGGTTTTCTCCAATCCCGGTATCTGGATTGAGTTCGGAAAAAAGAGAAAAAGGGTACAGGAACATCTATGTGGATTGCCCGATGATTTTCAGTTTCTCAAAACGCTCTCGGAAGTTCTTGGGAGGAAACTCAACCCCCAAAAGCTTCTAACACAGCTTCACGATAAGGGCGCCCCTTCACTTAGCCTCTATGGTGATAAAATTTCCTACAAAGTTTGGCGAGAGGGAAGGGAAGCCATAGTGGTTGAAGATTGGAGAGGAAATATCCTTTGGAAATGGGGCATATCTCAAAAAGAAGGATACCTTCCCGCTGACCCATTGCTTTCCCCTGGCGGGAATCTTCTCTGTTTTCTTGTTGGCTACACGCTCTTTATAAAAGACTTCACTAATGACAGATTTTACAAGGTGCACCCACCATATCCCCGAATAGCTGACCCCGTTTACATTTATGATAACCCCTTCTTTTATCCATCGGATAAATTCATCGTTTCGGGAATCACAGTTGCTGATATTAAAAAACACTGGGAAACGGAAGAAGTTCACATTTACATAGTCAGTCCAAAGAGAATTCACCATAGCTTGAAGCTTGATTTGTCTGAAACACTTAATTTCCTCTGGGCTCCCGACCAGGAGAAATTGGCGATTATGTTTGAGGGTTGGAGTAAAAGGGGAAAATGTCATAAGGACATCTGGATCGTGGATGTCCCGAAGAATAGAATCCATAAATTCAAGGTTCTCCCAGCTTATTATACATTTATCTGGAATCAAACCAGCAACGGTATCTACCTTGCTACCAAAGGGAAACAGAAAGGGGAAATATTCTATCTGTCAATGGAAAATGGGAAGATAAGCAGGATTTTCAAATGCGGAGAGGGGTTGGAGATATTCAATTTGGGAAATGATGGGAGTCTTCTTCTGAAAAAGGGTAAGGATAAACTCCTAATTTTAAAGCCAGGGGAAAAGAGGAAGGAAATTAAAGCGAGCTTTTATAAATTTATGCTCAATCAAACAGCTTCCCCTGGACCTTGTTGTTGCGCCGAATGGGTGGGGACTGGATGTTATGCTTTGGCTGGTCCATTTCCGACCAATTGCATAGAGATAGCGGTAGCGGATGGAATTGAACCCCAGAAAAGCGAGCTCTTCAGCTATCCCCATAATTTTCAGGGAGAAAGGGTATGGATCAGGAAAGTCATCTTGACTCCTGACCTTTACAGCAAACTAAGAGAAAAGATAGCCAAAGAGCATCCTATTTATTGGGACATCAACCCCAAAAAGGGGATTGCTTTTCTTACTTCCCAAAATGGAGGATGCAATAACCTCACAATTACTCCCTTCGCTGAGGACACAGTTAGCCAGGACACTACCAAGCCATAGAACCTCATCTCTTTACTTAATCGGAGAACGAGTAAGTGTTGTTTTAAAATTCTTCCAAAAACAAACTTCTTTCTCTGATTGTAAAAGCGGGTTAGAATTTAATCAAAGTTATTAACGGAGGATAAAGATGATATCACTTATGTTTAAGAACTTGTACAAAATGCAGACCTTGGAGATAGGTGTTTTCCCCTCGCTTTTATATCGCTAATGACAAGTATTCAAAGGTGTATATAATTATAATTAGAGATAAGGGATGAAATTCAAAGATTTGCTCAACCTTTACAATAAAAAGAAAGAAACTTATGGGGATAAAGCTCATAATTATATATCTGAGGTTTTGAAAGAAGCGAAGGAACTTCACAAGAAGGACTGGCTAAAATCTCCCACCCCGCGGGGCGACCACGAGCAGTCCTGGCGCGCTTTCAAAGGGAAAAACCTCGAAAAGTTGATAATGTATATAATTAAAGAAGAGGTAGAGAAATTAGGCTTGAAGGTTGTGGAAGGGAATCTATTGGAAAGGGCAAACGATCAAAAACTCACTGTAGAATTGAGCAAGGTAAAGCGGAATATAGCCGTCAATTATGGCGAATTTGGGCTGCATTTGCCGGATGTAGATATAATAATTTATGAACCAACAACCTGTGAAGTTATCGCTGCAATTTCAAGCAAGGTAACCTTGCGAGAGAGAATCGCTCAAACGGGTTATTGGAAATTGAAGCTTAGCCAGAGTGGGGTGACAAAACATATAAAGGTCTTTTTCATAACCCCTGATGAAGATAAAACTTTGCAAAAGAGATTCCCTACCAAAAAGGGAAGGGCAATAGTGGAAGTTGATACAGACGGGAGCTATGTAATGACCGAGGAAGAAATAGAAGAGAGTGAAAAGGTTAAAAAGTTCGATAAATTCATAAATGATTTAAAGGAGTTGGTTCTATGCCGAAAAAAAGAACTGACAAACAACCAAAATTATTAGATATACCCCAACCCGCTGACCTACCGAACTCTTCCTCTTATGAGGAAGAGGACGAGAAACCCCCTTTTGAGACTACCACTCTTTGGGATTATCCCAAGCAAAGTTACGGCAAGAAACCGAAGGGTAATAACAAGTTTCAGGGTGTAACTCCCGCATTCATCATATGGAATATGTTGCAGAGATATACGAAGCCCGGAGACCTCGTGGTAGATCCTATGGCGGGAAGCGGAACAACAATAGATGTTTGCGAGGAAGAGGGACGGCGGGTCATTGGCTTTGATATAAATCCTCAGCATCCAAAGGTGATTAAGAATGATTCGAGGCATATACCGTTGGAGGATAACTCCGTGGATATGGTATTTATAGATTCTCCTTACGGAGATAATGTAAATTACTCTGATGACCCAGCCGATATAGGGAAGATTTCCGCAGAGGACCCGAAGTTCTATGAGGAATTGGAAAAAGTAGCAAGAGAAATTTTCAGGGTTTTAAAACCCGGCAAGGTAATGGGCTGGCTGATTGGCGATCAATGGGTAAAGGGAAGATTCACACCCGTTGGTTTTAAAATCTATCAAATGCTTACTGAAAGAGTTGGCTTTGAACCAATAGATATAATCTGCGTGGCGAGGAGAGGGCAAAGTTCAAATACTCCCTTATGGCATTACAGAGCTCGGAAGTTCAACTTCTTCCTCCGCGGTTTCAAATACCTCCTATTGATGCGGAAACCCGATGGACAACAGAAGAAAAGAATAGATAAGATAAAGTGGCAAAAATATAAGTAAATTCTTTTAACAAATGAGCAAATTATACTTCTTCTACCTTTTTTTATTCTTCATTACAAACTTTCTCAAGGGGGCGGAAAAGATGGACGAGGCGGTCATCTACATCTATCCTCAAAAGGAGCTTGGCAAAGTCAACAGGCTCGTCTTCGGCAACAACCAACTGGGCTATCAGTATGATGCCTGGGAATGGACAGCTCCCGAATACTCCGACAAAGGCTCCGGTATCTGGGACCCCGATAGAGATAAGCCCGTCCAGGAGATGGTTAATTTCGCCAAGGACATCGGGATGACCATCGCCCGCTGGCCAGGAGGGTGTGGCTCACACCGCTTCAATTGGAAGAAAACCATCGGACCTATAAGCAAGCGACCCAATCAGAAATTTGGGCTTCCCGAATTTCTCCGCTTCTGCCAGGAAATAAACGCCATCCCCATAATCACTGTTGCCGAATACTTCGGCACTGCACAGGACGCCGCCGACCTCGTGGAATATCTCAACGCCCCCGATGATGGGAAACATCCCTGGGCAAGAAAACGAGCGGAAGACGGTAGGAAAGAACCTTGGAATGTCATCTGGTTTGAATTCGGAAACGAAAGCGACCACGGCGACCACAAAGGACGCAGGTATTCACCTGAGGAATATTCCCAGCTTTACCGACAATATCGCTCCGCTATGAAGAAAGTTGACCCCAAGATAAAGCTGGGAGCAGTTCTCTTCAACGATGTCACACCCCAAATCAATCCCTGGACCAAGACAGTGGTCAAACTAACGGGAGATATAGCCGATTTCTATATTCATCACGCTTATATCCCCCATTATTATCGTAACGATGGCGTTCCTGAGGCAAAAACCCTTTTCCAAATAGCCCTCGCCGGTCCGCGCCAAATTGCGGAATATTACCGTGAGCTCGTCAAGTTCATCAAGGATACGACAAAAAGGAACATTCCTCTTGCCATAACAGAATTCAACGGGCATTTCGTTCAGGAGGAACCCGTTCCCTATAGATTAAGTCTCGGCTGTGCCCTTGTAGTTGCCCAGCTTCTTCAGGTTTTCCTTCAGCCCGAATTAAACATAGCTAATGCCCAATACTGGCAGTTCGCCAACGAATACTGGGGAATGGTCAAGGGTTATAATCCTCCCTATACCCTGCGTCCCGCTTACTGGGTCTTCTGGCTTTACCACCATCATTTCGGCGATGTTCTCATAGAATCAAATGTCCAATGCGGAAGATATGAAACAGCCGGAGGCTATGGAGTAATGCCCCAGATGGGCAAGCCCAGCAGATTTAAGCTTTTCCCCGAGAACATCCTTCCTCCCCAGAAATGGGAATTAACGGAAGTTGATGGAGTAAAACATTGGGAGGAGCCAGATGGAACGCTTGTTGTGGATATCCAAACCGATGCCGACCTCAACTATTATCACGCGAGGAAAAGGATGCCAGCTGAGCCTCTTATGGGCTACAGGGTTAGCGCCGAGGTAAGGACGGAGGGCTTGGAGAAATCAAGGGGAGCCCAGATACAGGTTGGGGATGGAAGGGGTTGGCTGGCGACACAATCGGCAGCCCTTTCCGAGGAAGTGAAGAGCGAAGAATGGAAGAAGGTAAGCGTGGATTATATCACTTTACCCGATACGAAGGAGATAGAGATCTTAGCAAGGAGATTGGAGGGAACAGGAGGTAGAGGGAAGATATGGATACGCAATGTTCAGGTTGAGAAGTTCCAGCCCTTCAACTTGGGAGCCGTTCCCTATTTGAGCGTGATAGCGAGCAAGAAAGAAAATAAGGTCTTCTTAGCAATAGTGAACAGGGATGTTGAAAATCCGATTCAGGCGAGGATAGAGGGAATGAAGGCGAAGAAAGCGAGGGCTTTCTGTCTAACGGGACCAAGTGTTGATTCGACCAATGAGGAGAATCCCCAGAATGTGAAGGTACTTGAAATCCCTGTGGAGATTAAAAACGGGGTTCCCTTCCTTTCCCTCCCACCCCATTCTTTTATTACGGTTGAGATAGAGCGATAAGAAAACCAAAATAACATAATTAATGTTAAAAGTTATATTATTTTGATATAATGACTCTCAATCTATCCATGTTGCACAAATTGAAAACTCAAGGAGGCGATGATAGAATGGCGTTACCTTTTATTCACATTGAAGAGCATAAAATCTCCAAGCTCATTTGTGGCACAAACTCATTCCTTGGCTTTTCCCACTTCTCTCACGCCAGGGATACATTCCTGAAACGCTATTTTACCGTTGAGAGGATAGCAGAGGTTATGAAAGCTTGCCTTGAGAAAGGCATCAATGCCTTTGTCGGTCCCGCTGACCAGAAACTCGCCGACGCAAGAAAAATGGTTGAGGATGAAACTGGTCAGAAAATGGTTTGGGTGTCCACCACCTACGGACATATTGATAAGGAAAAACAAGCGGAGGAAATAAAATGGCTCGCCAAACAGAAGGCGGAAATCTGCCTCATCCACGCTTCATATACCGATAGCCACCTGATAAGTGGAAAGAACAAGATTGAGGGAATTGAGGATTTGCTCTCTCTTATAAGGGAAGGAGGAATGGTGCCAGGCTTATCCACACATCGTCCAGATACGCTTCCCTCCGCTGAGGCGGGAGGCTACGATGTCCAGTGCTACATACTTCCCTTAAATGTCGAAGGTTTCCTCTGCGCTGTGGAAACCAACTGGCAGGCTGAGATAATCCGCCGAACTCCTAAGCCGGTCATAATAATCAAACCGCTGGGCGCGGGAAGGATTATGCCCTATGAGGCGCTCTCCTATGTCCTTGCCAATACCAAACCCAACGACCCGATAGCAATCGGATTTATGAACAGGGAGGAAGTCGAGGAGGATGTTGGAATCGTGGAAATGCTCCTCTCTGGAAAGGGAGAGATGAAGCTTCTCTATTCGCCCAGCAAATCGTTGGTAGAAGGGGAAAAATGAAGATAGCGATAATAGGAGCTGGAAGAGTCGGCGCTTCCCTCGCCTTCGCCCTCCAGATGAAGGGAGTTGGAAGGGAAATCATCCTGCTTGATGTCAGAGAGGAGCTGGCAAAAGGGGAAGCAGAAGATTTACTGCAGGGAACATCCACTGCCTATCCCCAGAAATTTTCCTCCGATAGAAAGGATGCTCGGGAAGCGGATGTCTTCGTCGTGACAGCAGGTGCGAGACGCGAACCAAATGAAAGCAGGTTATCCCTAATCCAGAGGAATCTCGCCATATTCAGGGAAGTACTGGCAGAGATAAAGGAATTGAAGAAAGAAAATTCCATCCTTTTGGTCATCTCCAATCCCGTTGATGTCCTCACCTATTTCGCCCATAAGGAGAGTGGTTTCCCGAAGGAGCGGATAATCGGTCTGGGAACATTGCTTGACACATTGAGGCTACGCGCCTATCTCGCTACAACCCTTAGGGTTGACCCCAGAGATGTTCAAGCGATGGTTCTGGGCGAGCATGGCGATTCAATGGTCTTCCCTTTCAGCATAGCCAGCATAGGAGGCGTTCCACTTTCAGCCTATCCTGGAGTGGATGAGGTAATGTTACGGGGAATCGGGGAAAGGGTGAGGAAAGCGGGAGCGGAGATGATAAGGTTGAAGGGAGGAGCAGGAACAGCCGTTGCCCTCGCTGGTCTGAAGGTTATTGAATCTATAGAGAGGGATTCCCGTTCAGTAATGCCCTTATCGGTTTATCTTGAGGGCGAGATGGGCTTTGAGGATGTATGTCTATCCCTTCCCTGCGTTGTTGGTAAAAACGGTATAGAAGACATAATTCAACCACCCTTGAATGAGGATGAGCTCCAAGCCCTTTCCCAATCCTATCAAGCTCTAAAGCAAGCTATAAGGGGAGTTAAGGAAGCTTGAGGATTTAGGCATCGGGCATCCTAACTGATAAGAAAACTTTTCTGCTAACGGTACTTTGAAGTAGATATGAGCGAGGTAAATAAGCGCCAAGAGGCGCAAAATGATTTCTTTGAAGAGTTTCTGGGAATTAAATAACATAGAAATGGTTTATCCACCTCCTTGAATAACCTTTTGACATAACGGCTGAGTAGAAAAAACTGGTTGGAGAGAATCTGAACGAAAGGTTAAGGAAACTTGGTCAATGGTGTTTCAGCAACATCCGAGGTCTTGCTCGGTTTGCTAACGATTTTATTTTAAGCCCTTTCCTCTACATACTCATACATTTATAGTTATATTGATATTTCTCTTTTGACCTTCCCTTCTTTGGGAAGTAAAATTTCTATTACATTTGCTCTGAGAGTTCAGCTGAAGCGAGGCGAATATTGAATGCCGAAGATTGTGATTGACCAGGAACGTTGTAAAGGCTGTGGTCTCTGTATTGAATTTTGCCCCAAGAAAATCATCGTTTGGTCCAAATCCTTCAACCAAAGAGGAGTCCACCCTGCCGAATTCACGGATGAGGAGAAATGTATAGGCTGCGCCTTCTGCGCCATTATGTGTCCCGATGCCGCCATAGAGGTCTGGAGGTGATTGAAGATGAAGGTCCTCATCAAGGGAAATGTCGCCATCGCTGAAGGAGCGATAGCCGCCGGTTGTCGGCTCTTCTTCGGTTATCCCATAACTCCCCAGAACGAGATTCCCGAACATATGTCTAAGAGAATGCCAGAGGTGGGAGGCGTATACCTACAGGCGGAGAGCGAGGTCGCCGCAATTAATATGGTCTACGGAGCCGCCTGCGCCGGTGCAAGGGTAATAACAACATCCTCCTCACCTGGAATCTCCCTTATGCAGGAGGGAATCTCCTATATCGTCACCTGCGAGCTTCCCTGCGTTATCGTGAATGTCGTGCGTGGAGGTCCCGGGCTTGGCAATGTCCTCGCTGCTCAATCCGATTACTTCCAGGCAGTCAAGGGTGGAGGGCATGGCGATTATCATCTTATCACCCTCGCCCCTTGGTCCGGGCAAGAGATGTACGAGCTGACCTACCTCGCCTTTGATATCGCTGATAGATATAGACATCCCGTAATGGTTCTGGCAGATGGCGTCCTTGGACAAATGATGGAGCCAGTTGAAATTGGACATCTACCCGAGCCTACTCCCCCTCCCAAGCCCTGGGCGACAACGGGAGCTAAGGGCAGAAAGAAAAATGTTTTGAACTCCTTGGAAATCGTGGGCGAGAAGCTGGAGGAAATAAACAGAAGAATATTCGCCAAATATAAGGAGGCAGAGGAGAAGGAGACAAGATGGCAGGAGATAGAGACGGAGAATGCGGAGCTTATCCTCGTTGCCTACGGAACCTCGGCAAGGGTATGTAAGACAGTGGTAGACCTGGCGAAAGAAGAAGGGCTGAAGGTCGGGCTTCTTCGCCCCATAACGCTTTTCCCTTTCCCCTCTAAAAGGCTTAGAGAGCTGGCGGAACGGGTAAAGGCGATGCTCGTTGTTGAGATGAGTATGGGTCAGATGGTTGAGGATGTGAAGCTTTCCGTTGAATGCAAGTGTCCCGTCTATTTCTACGGACGCACAGGTGGCGTCATACCAATGCCCAAGGAAGTTTTGGGAAAGGTTAAGGAAATCCTCGGCTAATTATGAGAGCATTTTAGACTCATATACCCTTTTAGACTGGGCAGTTATTGGGCGCGAATAAGTTCAGCTCGCATTTTTCCCTTCTATTATTCCACCCAAAAGAGATTCGTTCTCTTACAAGAATTAGGTAATTTCCTGATTACACTTTTATGCGAAAAACGATAATTTAGCCTTTTCTGCATAGATAAATAGATGTTATACTAAAAAAATTCCTTCATTGAGCTAGGGAATAAAATTTTAGTTTGAAATATGCTCTAAAGTCGTTATAATTGACTTACGCCTAAACACAGACTATTAAAAAAGGATATTGTAAAGAAAAGGTTAATCTCCGAAGCTCTAATAAGTTACCGGTGCTCCTTCATAGAGCCCAAAATAGTCTGAAGTTCAGATAGAGAAAAGAGAGGTGCAACCGAATGAATTATCAGAAGAATAAGCGAGAAAGCAAAAGATGGATATTAGCGACAATCCTTGTCCTTTTCTCCCTCGGTTTGACTTTGCTCATCGCCGGTTGTGGTGGAGGTGGAGGCGGTTCCTCAATTACACCACCCTCAACGGATGGTATAACGGTAATCGTGGAAGACGCCTCAAGCAGAACACCACTGTCAAATACATCGGTGCAACTGGGCAACCAGACGGTCACCACTAACTCCAACGGTACAGCATTTTTCAACTCTCTCCCAGATGGGGTATACAACCTTCAGGTATCTAAAAATGGATACAATACCTCTTCTCTTAAAGTCTCTTGTGCAAAAGGAAGACAGTTCAAGGTCAGATTAGCCCCTGTTCTTCCGCTCGTAACGGATGAAACATTTCATCAGGCATCCCTTACCGCATTAGGAACCGCGAAAGGTTTGCAAGAAGCGATATCTTTCCTAAGCACAGCAAATGACCAAACACAGCCCGACCCCATCGTGTTCTTCATCTCCTCTAGCAGAGCCTTCACCTATTCTATGGATAAAATTAAAAACTATGCTCCTTCCCTCGGTAGGGGAAACAGGTCTGTCATAGATGTTCTGCAAAATTTCCTCAGTCTTACCAAGGTCAGTCAAGGCACAGAGCAAATCAAGGATGTCAGCGATAAGCTTTACAGTGGGCAAGATGTGCCTGAAATAGACGCCTGGCTCGCCCAGCACCCCTATCAGGGAGCTCATTCACTTCAAGAGTTGAAAAGTATGTATGATGATATTACTCTTAAGACCATCATCTTCCCAAGACTTTTGCGTGTCTATGAATTAGGAAACCCCAATAGTGGCTTTAATTACGCTCTGAATGGAGCGAAAGACATTTGGACATCCCAATTCACTCAAGTAGGAGAGATATTCACAAATCTCATAGGCTGGACGGTTGATAAGGTGTGGAGTGGTACAAAAGATTTAGTAATAGACACTATAAACTATACTCAGCTCGTGCTCAACAACACCAATCAAATAGCTTGGCTGTGGGAAAAGACGAAGCAGAAACTCCTCATAGGGGAAGTCCAGAACAAGAAGCCAATGACCGTGCCCCAAGGTACGATGGATATAATCATCTCCAACGGGACTAAACACAAACCCACTATAACCGATGATTATCCGATTACTGGGACGGGTATCCAGACATTTACAAATAATGCCCAGGAAATAGGAAGCACAATTCCAACGGAGAAAATCTATACCGGGACCTTCAGTGTAGTCGCAATTGAAGGTGATACATCTTACTGCGCCTGGAATCACTATGTTTCTCTAAACCTTGAATTACACCTTCAGGGCGATGGAACATTGATTTCTCCCTATACCGGTAAGCTTTATTTTGATGGCTACGACGATATAACCCTGCTTGTCTGCACCGACCCAGTAGGATGCGACCCAGGGGGAACAATTCCAATCTCGGGACAGATGAATATCCTTGGAAACCTGAACAACATTTCCGGAAGCGTTACCTGGCAGGAAAGCGAAGCAACTAACACCCTCACCTTCAATGGCAAGGTCAATACCGATGGCACAGTTAGCGGAACGCTTATATTCGCCTCCGATGCCTTCAATTCTCCTATCCAAAAAACCGTAACGCTGAAGCTTCAAAAGGGTATAATCTTTATTAAAAATAGATGAGGATACTATTTTTAGCTTTTATAATATTGCCAATGGCGATGTCTGTGCCCCAGGTGAAGATAAAGAATTTGAAATTAGATTATCATAATATGCAATTGCGAGTTCTCGGCGGTGAACTCGTGGTTGCTGGTAAGTCAATCAAGCTTAAGCCAAAGGAGTTCATAATTGAACCTCCAACCATCGTCTCTGTTGAGAACGAGTTGCTGAAAATAGGGGATGAGAAGCCGGAAGGCTGGTGGTCAGGAACGAGATTACCCGGTTGCAAAACCGAACTTCTTTATCATTGTCTCCCTGGCTGTCTTGTTCCCCATTCTGTGGTCGTCAAATCCGCGGATGGCTCAATCGTCTATGAAGAGGGTAAAGACTATCTCGTAGACCATACCTGGGGCGCTATCGGGAGGATTCCCCAAGGGCGCATCCCCCCTAACTCGGAAGTAGCGGTTAGCTATAAATACAGCCTCCAGCGAATAGACCTCCTTCAGGCAAACTCAAGGGGCGACCTTTTTCTCAAGAAGGGCAAGGAGGAAAAGACCTGCCCCTTGCCTCCCAGACCCGATAAAGGATACTATCCAGTAGTCAATATCTACCTACCGTACCGGACCAGCAATCTCAGCGACGAACTCATTTATACCATTGGACCTGCCTATCCACAGCCAACTAAAGCCCAGCTCAGGGCGAATTCTCGCTTTGTCAGGAAGACATTGGAAAAGCTAAAGAGAGGAGAGAAGGTGAAAATCGTCTTCTGGGGAGATAGCGTGACAGCGGGAGGAGATGCGAGCTCTCCTGACAAAGCTTTCCCGGCAAAATTCGTAAAGTTGCTCGGAGAAAGGTTTCCCAAAGCGAAAATAGAGATGGTAAATGCTGGTATAGGTGGCTCAAATACCAATCAGCGATTGCCAAACATCCAGTCGGAGGTTTTGGACCATAAGCCCGACCTCGTCATCATAGAGTTCGTTAACGATATGGGATTTGATGAGAATAACCTTCGGAGAAACTATTATCAGGCGATAGACCTAATAAGAGCTCACGGTGGAGAGGTCATCATCCTCACTCCCCACTTCACCATGCCATCTATGATGGGCTTGTCCTCGGTGAAATATGCAAAAGAGACACGACCAGCGGTTGAGATTCTTCGAAAAATAGCGAAGGAGAAGGATGTAGGGCTCGCTGATGCGAGTAGAAGATGGGAACATCTCGCCAAGGAAGGAATCCCCTACACAACTCTTCTCTATAACGGCATCAACCATCCCGACGATAGAGGACACCAAATCTTCGTAGAAGAGCTTCTCAAATTCTTCCCGTCAGATTAAAATTTATAAAAAATCGGGAGAAACAAATTAATGCGTGGCATCAATATGATTTTCATCATAATCGTTTTGTTTTTCGCCAGTTGGGCTTTCTCCCAAGAACAAGGGCTAATCGCATACTGGAGTTTTGATGAGGGTAAGGGTGATGTTGCCTATGATTATTCTGGCAACCAGAACGATGCCCAGATAAAAGGCGCCAAGTGGGTCAAAGGGATAAGCGGGAATGCTCTATCCCTTGATGGTAAAAACTATCTTATCTGTGGAAACGGAATAGAGCTTTGCTTCGTTTTTAATGGAGATTACTCGCTTGAAGCTTGGGTCAAACACACGAACAAATCTCCCCAGATATATATAGCAAAATGGAGTGGCTCTGGGGTGCAATCAGCTTTTTGGTTGGGTTATTACGAAAACAAAGTACAGTTCGGAGATTATTATGAAGGCGGGCATACAAGAATCAAGGGACCGGATATAGCTGATGGAAACTGGCATTATGTTGTTGCGATAAGGAAGGGATTCACCCTGTCCCTATATGTAGACAGCATCAAGGTAGCCGAGGGCAAAACTATTGGGAAGATAGCTGGTGATAACCCCGCTCCACTTCTTATTGGTTCATTCGGGTTCGGTCGGGCTCTGCAATGGGCATATAATGGGGAAATTGACGAAGTTCGCATTTATTCTCGTGCCCTCAGCGAGGATGAGATTAAAAAGCGCTATCAACTCATAAGCTCCGGGCAAAAGGAACCTACACTTCAGCCTATAGCCAATGACACCCCCCTTGATTTTTATGCCGACGCATCCACGGCGACTATCTACAATACAGAACAACCGATTAACATATTCCTAAGAATCACTTCAAGCAAACCAACCTCAACAAAGGATTTCTACCTCCTTCTTAAAAAGAATAGTGGCGAAGTGGTGGATAAAATCCAGGGAACTGCTAACTTTCAAACCAATGTGAAGGTCTATAAAACCACCATAAGTCTACCAGCAATGAAAGAAGGGAGCTATACCCTGGAAGTCGGGATTGACGGTCAGACAAAGGTAAGGAAAACCCTAAATGTGAAGGATTTAACGGCTATAGAACAAAATAACATAGCTATAAAGGAACAAAGGGCTAAAACGAATCCCTTTTACCGGGGGATAATTTCCGCCTATTCGGGTATGAGGTATAAACCGGATGGCACCCCTGATATAGAGACGATGATATCCCTTCTTAAGGACCTCGGCGTTAATTGCTACACATATCTCATTGCCTACCGTTCCCTTCAGGAGCTACCCGCACTTGGGGATTTCTGCCAAAGGGCGATGAAGGAGGGAATAGAGGTATGGGCTTATCTCGTCCCACCCACTGAAGCCCCCAAGGATTATCCACCATTCGGTCTTGATTATTTGAAATGGGCAGAAGCTATAGCCAAAATATCGCTTGAACACCCTAACCTTACCCTTTGGATGATTGATGACTTTGATGCGAATCTTTCCTTTTTCACGCTCGCTTATACACAACAGATTTACGAAACCTCCAAAAGAATTAATCCCAATCTCCTTTTTGGCGTATGCGTTTATCACGAAAACCTCGCTGATTTTATCCATAAAGGTTATCTCGCCTATTGCGATGCTATACTATGGGGCTACCAGCATAATTCATCTTTGTATCCAGATTGCGGACTATTCGCCAACACATTACCAACCGAGATAAACGATTATCTCAAAACAGGAAAGATAGCGATACCATGCATCTACTTCACTCCTCACTCATCCTGGCCCCTGGGAAGACCGATTAGAGAATATCTTGAAGAAGCTACGAGGATAGCATTTGAACAGTCAGGAATC
Organism: bacterium; assembly: GCA_014360465.1. Classification (GTDB taxonomy): domain Bacteria; phylum Armatimonadota; class JACIXR01; order JACIXR01; family JACIXR01; genus JACIXR01. The sequence goes on along the minus strand of JACIXQ010000061.1, from coordinate 119 downwards.
GTCTGGGTATTCACAACCCCAAGTCCCGATAGCATGCAATACGATGTTGTGAAAAGCTTTATCTCATCGCATCCACTTCCGAAAAGAAATTGGTAATGTTGCCTTTCTAATTTCTTTGA
>JACIXQ010000060.1 GCA_014360465.1 bacterium | reverse complement strand
ATTTTTCCAAAAATTTTTGTTTTGAAATTTAATTTTCAAAATTTATGATATTATTCTTTAGGGCTTAGGACGGGGCGTGGCATCGCCCGGAAGGATTCCCATAGCCCAAAGGATTGCTCCCAAAAGGTGTTCCTGAAATTTCTCGTCCCTCCAGAGCTCCTCTGGATGCCCCAAAGCGGTATAGAAAACCCTCCCTTTTCCATAATTCCTGCACCAGGCGAGCGCATAATCCTGGTCTTCCCTTGCTCCCTTGCTTATATCAACCGAAGCCGGGTCAAGCCGAAGTAGAACACGAACCTTCTCTCTTGACCAATCTCTTGCCTGATAAATTTCGTCCACAACTTCCCAATAATTACCGAGGTGCTTCGTCGCTGGATGCTCGTTATCCTCTACGATTATTCCCACCTTTTGATGCCAGGGATGACCGTTGAAATAGCCACCTATCATCTCACCATATTCCGGCCACTGATAGAAGGTATCTATTGCACTATGAATGCCTACAAATCCTTTCCCTTCTCTCACGAAATCAAGAAGTGCCCTTTTTTGTTCTTCCCTAAGGGGAAGCTCTCCCGTTGTGTAAAAGATTATCACATCGTAGCGTTTGAGAACCTCGGGATTAATCAATTCACAGTCCTCTGTTGCGGTAGTGTAAAAACGGGGCTGAGAGCGCCAGCCAAGCCTCGTGATAATATCGGCGGCTGTAGCAGTTGTCTCATGGCGGAAGCCCATTGAGAGGTTTACATAGAGAACTCTTCTTATTTCTTCTGACATCGCTAAGCCTCCTTTATCTTAAAATTTTTTAAATCTCAAAATATGCAAACACGATTTCTCCCTAACGCTTTTGCCCTATATAGAGCTAAATCTGCTGCTTCTATGAGCTTTTCCTCATCCTGAGCGTCCAGGGGGAAAGAAGCCACTCCTACACTGATTGTCAACTTGCCACTGGGTTGGCTTTCTCTCTCCCCTTCAATTGGCTCCATTTCAACCTTTCGCCTCAACCTCTCGGCACAAGCCATTGCACCTTCCTTGTCCACCTCCGGCAAAATTATAACGAACTCCTCTCCACCATAGCGGTAAACCCTATCAATTGCTCGCACATTGTTGATTAAAATAGAGGCTATCTTCTTGAGGGCATCGTCTCCTTTGGAATGCCCGTGATAATCGTTGTAATTCTTAAACCAGTCTATATCTATCATCAAAAGGGATAATGGTCTGGCATAACGTCTTGAACGGGCAAGTTCGCTCTTCAAATCCTCTTCCAATTTTCTTCGGTTGTAACAGCCCGTGAGCGCATCGGTGAGGGTAAGAGCTTTAATTTGTTCATAAAGAAAAGACCTTTCCAGAGCAATTGCTGCTTCCTTTGCAAGAAGTTTTGCCAGATTCAAATCATCCTCATCAAAGGCATTTTTCTTTAATGAATCAAGATGTATGATTCCCTTAACCTCGTCCTGAACAAGGATGGGAACGCAAATCAGGGATTGGGCGACGCAGCCTTTTGGAACGCAGGTTGACAATGCAACATCATTTTGCAAATCATTGGAGAAAATAGCTTCCTTGGTTTTCAGAATATTTGCTATAGCTTGCATATCTAAGGAAAAACTGATGCTCATCAGCGAGGATGTGAAGCCATTTTCAGCAAGAACCCTTATTTTCTCCTCCTCAATTAGTAGTATTGCGCAGGCATCGCAATCAGTTATCTCCGCAAGGGCATTAACTATTTTCCCTCCGACCAGCTCAAGGGATAGCTCCGCCCCCACATCATGGTGGAGCTTGTTAACCGCTGATAAAATCTTTAATTGTTTTTGGGTTCTGCTATCAACCATATCCTCTTTCCCTCCAGAATAGAAATCATTTCTAATGTTAGCCCTGAAACGAAAACAATGTCAAATTTTTTGTAGCATTCCAAAACATATTGGAATTTCCTCAAAATCCATCAAGCCCTTGTTGCATTCATCTATGCTTGTTGGCTTTTCTCTGCTCCATTCTACAAAATATGGGAAATGAAAAAAGTAGGGTTATTTCCTGCATCTTTCGCTTCTTTTTAGTAATACACGGTGCGTTTAGCGACACCAAATGTTTATCTTGTAGTCTATTCAATATCTTTATTTTTGTTGTAAATATGAATCAATCTGCTTGATTTTAGAGGGTTAGCAAAGCATTATTCATTATATGAGCTACTGTTGGGCAGAAATTGACCTAAATGCCATTCTGTTTAATCTCAAAAAGATAAGGGAAATTGTAGGCGATAATGTCAAAATTATGGCGATTGTAAAAGCCGATGCCTACGGGCATGGTCTTGAAGAAGTTGCCAAACAGATATCCTCAAAGGAAAATGTCTATTTTGGGGTTTCCTCATTACAAGAGGGTATTAGATTAAGGGAAGAGGGAATAGATGAGCCAGTAGTCAATCTCCTTCCGCCTCTACCTCAAGATATTAGGGAAATGGTCCATTGGGGAATAACACCCATAATAACAAATGACGGTATTGCCAAGTTGATTGACGATGAGTGCAAAAGACAAGGGAAAATCCTTCCTGTTCATATAAAAATAGACACGGGAATGGGTAGATTGGGGATAAGACCAGAATCGGCTGTTGATTTCGTTTTGAAAATTCGTGAATATGGGAATCTTTTCCTTGAGGGAATATACACCCACTTCGCCTCAGCAGATACGGATAAAGAATTTACCGAGTATCAGCTGAAGGTTTTCCTCACTACACTAAAAAAGCTTGAGGAGAAAGGAATAAAGTTTCCCCTGAGACACAGCGCCAATAGCTCGGCGATTTTGAATTTCTCCTCTTCTCATCTTGATATGGTGCGTCCGGGAATCGCCCTTTATGGAGTGAATCCTTCTCCTTATAACTCAGTGAAGTTGAAACCTGCGATGAGCGTGAAAGCAAAAGTTATCCAGGTGAAGGAACTTCCCGCTGGTCATAGCATCAGTTATGGGAGGACACACATCTTATCAAGAAACACTCGTGTTGCGGTTATCGGAATAGGCTATGCCCAGGGATTGCTCCGCGCACTTTCTAATAAAGGAAGCGTTCTCATAAACGGGAAAAGAGCACCAATTTTGGGGATAATTTGTATGGACCAGTGTGTGATTGATGTGACTGATAGCGGGGAGGTTAGGGTAGGGGATGAGGCGGTAATTATGGGAAAGCAGGACGCGGAGGAAATCACGGCTTGGGAATTAGCCAATTTAAGCGGAACTATTCCTTATGAATTATTGACGGCTTTTGGGCATCAACTCCCTAGGCGATATAAATTTTCAGAACAATAGCGAAAAGATTTATGAAATGCGTTTCCGTATAGTTCGTTTTTTTCAGCGAGCCCGGACCCTTCTCCCAGCTATGGCGTAGACATTTCCTCCCAGATGGTGAAGCGTTTCGCCTTCCACTTTATCAGTCATCAGGTGTCCATCGTAAAGCTCCTCGTCTACGCTACCACCAACGACCTCAGCGATGAAAATCGTATGGTCGCCAGCTGTGTAATAGGCATAAAGCTTACACTCAATATGTCCGATGCATTCCTTGATCAAGGGAGCCTTAACCTTGTTGGCAGGAATTGGTGTGAGTCCTGCCTCCTTGAACTTGTCCTTATTCCTTCCTGATATCGTGCCGCAAAGATGAACCTGTTCCAATAGGGAAGAATTGGGAACATTCACAACGAACTCGCCTGAATTTAGTATGAGGTCATGGGAATAACGGGAAGGGGCGACGCTGATGGCGAGTAGGGGTGGTCTTATGCTCACAGGAGTGCTCCAGGCAAGGGTGATAATGTTTGGACCTCTCTCGCCAACGGCGGTAACGAGGATAGTCGGTCCGTGATTGATGAGCTGAAGTGCTTGATTGGGGGTAAGAGACCTCTTCATATATCTAAGTTGCGCACCTCCTTTGCATGCTTCTCTATAAATTCTCTCCTCGGTTCAACTTTGTTTCCCATAAGGATGGTGAAAATCTCGTCAGCTTTAATTGCGTCCTCTATTGTGACCTGTATGAGGGTGCGGGTAGCGGGGTCCATAGTCGTTTCCCAAAGTTGTTGAGGATTCATTTCTCCCAATCCCTTATACCTCTGTATTGATACATCCTTTTTCTTTATCTTCTTCAGAATCTCCTCGAGTTCGCTATCGCTGTAGGCGTAATATCTTTCTTTGCCGTCCCTTCCAACCTTTATCTGATATAAAGGAGGTTGGGCGATGTAGATATGTCCCCTCTCTATCAAGGGGCGCATATAGCGGAAGAAGAAAGTCAGAAGAAGAGTCCTTATATGGGCACCGTCAACATCGGCGTCAGCCATTATTATTATCCGATGGTATCTTAGGCGATTGATGTTGAATTTGCCATTTTCCTCATCACCGTTTTCCGCTATCCCCGTCCCCAGGGCAGTGATAAGAGCCTTTATTTCCTCGTTTTCCAATGCCTTGTCAAGCCTTGCTTTCTCCACATTCAAAACCTTACCACGGAGAGGGAGAATTGCCTGATAGCGTCTATCCCTGCCTTGTTTTGCTGAACCTCCTGCGGAATCACCCTCCACGATGTAAAGCTCGCATTTAGAGGGGTCTCGCTCGGTGCAATCGGCAAGCTTTCCGGGAAGACCGCCACTCTCAAGGGCGCTCTGTCTTTTGACGAGGTCTGCTGCTTTCCGCGCCGCTTCCCTCGCTCTGAAGGCGGTAAGCCCTTTTTCTATTATTTTCCTGGCTATGGAAGGATTTTCCTCAAAGAATCGGGAAAGCTCCTCGCCAACGATGGAGTTCATCAGCCCTTCCATCTCGCTGTTTCCCAGCTTCGTCTTTGTCTGTCCCTCAAACTGTGGTTGGAGGAGTTTGACGCTTATGACAGCAGTAAGCCCTTCCCTTGCATCCTCTCCACCTATATTTGGGTCTTTATCCTTGAGAATGCCCAACTTCCTCGCATACTGGTTTATCACCCTCGTCAGCGCTGTCTTGAAACCAGAAACATGGGTTCCACCTTCAACTGTGTTTATATTGTTGGCGAAGGAGAGAATTGTTTCCTGATAGCCATCGTTGTATTGAATCGCTACTTCAACTTCGCAATTTTCCCTGATTTGTTTGAAATATATGGGTTTGTGGATTGGTGTCTTGTTGCGGTTGAGGAACTGGACAAATGCTTCCAGCCCGCCTTTGTAATGGAAAATCTCCTCAGTATTGGTTCGTTCGTCCCTGAAGATTATCTTTACGCCGGGATTGAGGTAGGCAAGGTAGCGAAATCGCTCAGCGAGGATTTCATATGACCAGTCGAATTCTCCAAATATCTCTTTATCTGGTAGAAAGCGAACCGTGGTCCCTGTATGGGTGGCGTTGCCCACAGGTTTGAGCGCAGCTACTGGCACTCCCCTCTCATATCTTTGGAACCATATTTTCCCTTCTCGTTTCACCCTAACCTCAAGCCATTCGGATAGGGCGTTCACAACCGATACACCCACACCGTGAAGCCCGCCAGCTACTTTATAGCTTCCACCTCCAAATTTTGAACCAGCGTGCAGAACGGTCATCACTACCTCAACGCCGGGAATCTTCAACTCCGGATGGATGTCAACGGGGATACCACGCCCGTTGTCCACTACGGAGACGCTCTTGTCTTCGTGAATTGTTACCTCAATTCTAGTGCAATAGCCAGCAAGCACCTCGTCCACGGAGTTGTCAACGACTTCAAAGACGAGGTGGTGCAAGCCACGCGGTCCCGTGGAGCCGATATACATCGCTGGTCTTTTTCTAACAGCTTCCAGCCCCTTTAGGACCGTTATTTGCTCAGCGGTGTATTCACGGGGTGCTTCTTCTTGGGTTATCCTTTCTTCCACAGTAATATATTTTGAACCAAATGAGGGCTGTAGTCAAGTTAGCGCTCTTCCTCACAAATAATTTACTCGAAAAGGGGTAGTTTCCTCAATAATAATGATGACAAGAGGCAATCATCCCCTACAATTTATTCCTATAACAAACATTCTAAAAGGAAGTGTAAGAAGATGATTGCCTCTATTCCGAAAGAAGTATACTCCCTTGAGAGCAAACATGCAATAATACGCTCTTCCTTAAAAGTAATTTACTCTAAAATGGGTAGTTTCCTCAATTCGGAAGAAGTGTACATCCCTATTTATTTTATTCCCGAAAAACTTCTTTGGTTTAGATAAGGATGGATTTTGCCAAAGGCGTCTCAGGGTTGGAAGCGGAAGTAAACAACATCGCCATCTCGCATAATATATCCTTTACCCTCAATTCTTATCATTCCTTTCTCCTTTGCTGTTGCCCAGGAACCCGCACGCCTCAGCTCATCAAACGAAATCACCTCGGCTCTTATGAAGCCCTTCTGGATATCGGAGTGAATCTTCCCCGCTGCTTCCCAAGCCGTGGTACCTTGCCTGATAGGCCAGGCAGTCAATTCTTTACCAACCCCTGTGTAAAAGGTTATCAAATCCAAAAGTCTATAGCATTCTTTCAATAATCTTGTGAGCCCGCCTTCTTTTACGCCAGCAGTTTGGAGGTATTCTTCCCTTTCCTCGGGTGCGAGCTCAAGGATGTCTGCTTCCAGCTTGGCGCAAATGGGAATTGCTTCTTTCTCGCCGATAACTATCCTTTCCTTTCCGATATCATTTTCATCTATATTCGCCACTATTAGACAAGGTTTTGAGGTAAGAAGGAAAAGGGCTCTGATTATTTCCCGCGTTTTCTCATCCTGTGGAAAAGTGTTTGCCCAATTCCCCTTTGCTATATGCTCTTTCAATTGCTCAAGTATTCTTCTCTCTTCTCCTGCTTCTGGTTTCTTTTTTATCCGTTCCAAGCGCCTATCAATCGTCTCAAGGTCGGCATAAAGTAGCTCGGTGTTTATTATTTCCAGGTCCCGATGGGGGTCAACTGTTCCCTCAAGATGTGGAATGGAGGGGTTGGAGAAGCACCTGACGATATGAACAATAGCGTCGACTTCTCTAAGATGAGCGAGGAACTGGTTACCAAGCCCCTCGCCTTGGTGAGCTCCCTTTACAAGCCCAGCTACATCTACGAACTCTATTGTGGCTGGTTTCACAACCTGTTGAGAAAAGATATTGGCAAGGACCTGCAAGCGCTCATCGGGAATGGGTACTATGGCGTGGTTCGGCTCCACTGTTGAGAAGGGAAAGGGGGCAACCAGTGCGGAGGATTGGGTAAGCGCATTAAAGAGAGTTGTTTTGCCAGCATTTGGTAACCCAACTATCCCCACACTTAGCATACTTAGTTTATCCTGTGGAAACTACTACCTTTTCCTTGGAGAGGACCTTTTGGAGGAACTTGCCAGTGTAGGAGATGGGGCTTTTTGCCACTTCCTCCGGTGGACCTTCGGCTATTATATATCCACCTTCTTCCCCTCCTTCTGGACCGAGGTCAATTATCCAATCTGCAGTTTTGATGACCTCCAGATTGTGCTCAATTATGAGCACAGTGTTGCCTCTATCAACCAGTCTGTGGAGTATATTTAATAGTTTCTCCACATCAGCGAAGTGAAGACCTGTCGTTGGTTCGTCAAGGATATAGAGTGTTCTGCCCGTTGCTTTGCGGGAGAGTTCCGTCGCCAGTTTTACCCTTTGTGCTTCGCCGCCAGATAATGTTGTTGCCGGTTGACCGAGCTTTATGTAGCCTAATCCAACATCATAGAGCGTTTGGAGTTTTCTTTGAATTGGCTCTATGTTGCGGAAAAATTGCAAAGCCTCTTCCACGGTCATATCAAGCACATCGGCTATCGTCTTACCCTTGTATTTTATTTCCAAAGTTTCCCGATTATACCTTTTACCTTTACATTCCTCGCATTTAACATAGACATCGGGGAGAAACTGCATTTCTACTTTTATATAGCCATCGCCCCTACAAGCTTCACATCTTCCTCCCTTGACATTGAAGGAAAATCTCCCCGGCTTATAGCCCCTTGCTTTGGACTCCGGCAGTTGAGCGAAAAGCTGGCGGATGAGGTCAAATACGCCCGTGTAAGTGGCGGGATTTGAGCGAGGGGTTCGCCCGATGGGCGACTGGTCTATATTTATCACTTTATCAAGCCATTGTAATCCCTCTATTGAAGTATAATCTCCTGTAGGAAGCTTAGTCCCATATAGGTGATTGGAGACAGCTGGGTAGATAATTTCCTCAAGAAGCGTGCTCTTCCCTGAGCCCGATACGCCAGTTATTGCCACGAAAAGACCCAGGGGAATCTTGACATCTATGCCCTTCAAATTGTATTTTCTCGCTCCCCTGATTATCAGCCACTTATCTTTTGGTTGTCTTCTTTTTGGGGGAATTGGTATCCTCCTTGTTCCGGAAAGATATTGTCCCGTTATTGAACGAGGTTCATTTATTACATCTTGAAGTGTTCCCGATACGACGACATAGCCACCATGCTCTCCTGCCCCTGGTCCCAAATCAATAATCCAATCTGCCAGCCTTATTGTTTCTTCATCATGTTCAACCACTATAACGGTATTGCCCAAATCTCTCAATTTAATAAGGGTATCAAGAAGGCGTTTGTTGTCCCTTGGATGAAGACCGATGGAGGGCTCGTCAAGGATGTAGATGACGCCCATAAGACCTGAGCCGATTTGGGTGGCGAGCCTTATTCTTTGTGCCTCGCCTCCTGCCAGTGTATTGGCGGGACGCTCAAGGGTTAGATAACCAAGTCCTACATCCTTGAGAAAGCCAAGGCGGGCGAGTATTTCTTTTAAAATAGGCTGGGCGATTACCTTTTCCTTTTCGCTCAGTTGTTCCGGTAGGGAGGAGAAGAACTTGTAAGCCTCATCAACGGATAATAGGGTGATCTCGTAGATGTTTTTCCCAGCTATTTTTACCGAGAGGCTCTCCTTTTTCAGTCTCTTCCCCTCGCAATCTGGGCACTTATGGGTTGCCATAAATTCTGCGACTTCTTCCTTCACCCTTTCTGAAGAACTGTACCTCAATTTTTCTTCCAGCATCTCGCGTATGCCACGAAAGTGTGTCCAATATTCCCTATCAAAGCCTCGCCAGTTTGTGTAGGAAATATAAACCGGTCTGTTCGTTCCATAGAAGAGCATATCCCTTATCTCCTGGGGGAGATTTTTTATCGGCTCGTAGAGGCTGAAACCGTATTCTTGGGCGAGGCTTCGTATTATAGCTGGATAATACTCGCTGTAAAAGCGTCTTAAGGGAATTATCCCGCCCTCGGCGATGCTCTTCTCGTAATCGAAAACGAGGTCGGGAGAGAAATCAGTGACATAGCCTAGACCGTGGCAGGTTGGACAGGCTCCATAGGGGGAGTTAAAGGAGAATATCCTCGGCTCCATCTCCCCCATACTGAAACCACACTGGGGACAAGCGAACTCTTCAGAAAAGCGGAGTTCCTCACCATCAACTATGCTAACAAGCACCTGTCCTTTGCCCATCTTTAAAGCAGTTTCGAGAGAATCTGTCAATCTTCCCTTTATCCCTTCTCTGATAACCAATCTATCAACGATAACCTCAATATGGTGGATTTTGAACTTATCAAGGGTTGGGGGTTCTTCCTCCGCAAGATTTATTATCTGACCATCCACTCTCACCCTTGTAAAGCCCTCTCGCTTGATTTCTTCCAAAAGGGACTTGTATTCTCCCTTTCTTCCCTTGACCACTGGAGCGAGGATAAGAATTCTCGTCCCCTCAGGGAGAGAGAGAACCTGGTCAGTTATCTGTTGAACAGTTTGTCTTTCTATCTTAATTCCACAGTTTGGGCAATAGGGAACGCCTATTCTGGCGAAGAGGAGGCGAAGGTAGTCGTAGATTTCTGTTACTGTGCCTACGGTCGAGCGAGGATTACGGGGAGCAGATTTTTGGTCGATTGATATGGCGGGGGAGAGACCATCTATGAAATCTACATCTGGTTTATCCATTTGTTCCAGAAATTGACGAGCGTAAGCAGAGAGGCTTTCCACATAGCGTCTCTGTCCTTCTGCGTAGATAGTATCAAAAGCGAGTGAGGATTTGCCAGAACCTGATAGACCAGTTATAACTACCAGTTTGTCTCGGGGAATTTCCAAGTTGATATTTTTGAGATTATGCTGTCTCGCTCCTCTGATGATTATCTTATCCTGGGGCATCGTGTATTCAATTTATTGATTTTACAAAATGCTCCCGAAAAGTCAAATGAGCGCTTTTCCTCAAAAATAGTTCATTCTAAAATTGGTATTTTCCTCAATTTGGAAGAAGTGTACATTCTTGAGAGCAAATAACCAATAAGTAAAAGCGGATGCCAAATGATATAACAATTTCTTCGGGAAAAAGAGGGTAAAGGAAGCTATGATGAACTTGCCTACACCATCTTAAGGGAAGGTAGGTCTATAAGCCAGGTTCTGTTCCAGCCTCTTGGCTGGCGACGACCATTTATCTAAGCGACCTACCCGAGGAGTCGGCGAGCAGCGTCCCTCTCCTCCTATTTGGTCTTGCTCCGGACGGGGTTTGCCAGGCCGGAAGGTCACCCTTCCGCCGGTGGGCTCTTACCCCACCTTTTCACCCTTGCCCCTGCTCTTAACGAGCGGTGGGCGGTCTATTTTCTGTGGCACTTTCCATAGCCATAAGGCTATCTGGGGTTGCCCCCAGCGTCCTGCTCTACGGAGCCTGGACTTTCCTCACCTTTTCGGCGCGGTCGTCCGACCTACCTTCCCAAATCAAAATTATAAAACTTTTTCCTTAATTGTCAAGCCTATGCTATTCCTCTTCCTCCTCGTCTATATCTACATCCTCAAAGTCTTCTTCCTCTTCTTCCTCCTCGTCCAAGTCCAGGTCTTCAAATTCCTCTTCCTCTTCCTCCTCCCATTCCTCCTCAAATTCCCCTATGCTGGTACGGATTTTTTCCATCAGCTCCTCAAACTCCGGTTCGCTGAGGATGTTCTCCGCCACAAGCTCCTCATACAGCACATCCTCAACTACATCTAAGGCATGCTCCACTCCTTCGGCAAAACCTTCGTCGTAAAGGTCTCTGTCTTTGGGCTCCATAGTATAAATTTAACACCTCCTATTTTAGTTTTTATTTACTTGATTATAATTTTCTCCTATTATGTTGAAAAATGCCAAATAAAACAAACGCTCGTAGGTGATTAAAAAATGAGATATAGGAAAGCTTATTTCGTGCTTCTCCTATTTTCTTTTTTATCAATTTATACATTGGAAGGAAGTGATTTGCAAATGGATAGCAATGCAAAATATGACTCTTTGAGGGAAAAATTTCTAAATCCACCAGCAGACTCACGCATCCTGAAGATAGTCCACAGTCTTCCGGATGCTCCCGAACAGCAGGAGGCTTTGTTCCGCGGTCTTATCTCACAGGGCTTTGGCGGTGTCGTATGCAATGTTTCCTTCCAAGACTACCTTCTTAGCGAGGATAAATGGCAGGCATTCGTTCGTGGAGTGAAGAGAGCTAAGGAGTTGGGAATGGCTTTATGGCTTTACGATGAGAGAGGTTATCCCTCTGGTTGCGCAGGTGGATTGACCTTGAAAGATAACCCTGAATGGGAGGCAAGGGGAATCCTCTGTCTGGAAAAGATTGTTAAAGGTGGAGAAGAGATTGAGTTGGACCTCCCACCGGGGCAGTTGCGAAAAGTAATGGCTTTCCCCCTTTCGGATAAGGGGATTGACATAAAGAAGGGCATAGATATCTCCTCCTCAATAAGTGATGGAAAACTCCATTGGAAAGCTCCCGAGGGTGAATGGCATCTAATCGTTCTGAGCGAGAGCCGTCTATATGAGAACACCCATGCTGCCATAAGCCTCGCAGATAAGCTTCCTTATATAAACCTACTTTTGCCCGAGCCAACTCGCAAGTTCATTGAACTAACCCACGAGCAGTATGCGAAGCATCTGGGAGAAGATTTAAGCAAATATTTCATCGCTACCTTCACAGATGAACCTTCTTTGATGAGCTACTTCTTCCTTCCCACTCCCTATCGTCCCATCCCTTGGTCAACTAATCTTCCCGAAGAATTTAAAAGGAGAAGAGGCTATGAACTTGAACCTTTCATTCCTCTCCTCTTCGTTGAAGGAGAAGGCTACAAGAAAGTCCGTTACGATTTCTGGCAAACTGTGGGAAAACTCGTTGCGGAGAACTTCTTCGGGCAAATAAGGGACTGGTGTAGAAAGCATAACATCGCCTCTGGTGGACATCTCCTCTTGGAGGAAAGCCTTACGGCTCATATAGCCCTTTATGGTAACTTTTTCCTCTGTGCCAAATATCTTGATGCACCGAGCATTGACTGTCTAACGAGCATACCAAGCGAGGTCCCTTGGCAGATTGCCCGCCTTATCGGAAGCATCAGGGATTTGAACCACAGCCTTTACACGATGTGTGAGACATCGGATTTCGTTCAGGTATATCGCCCACAAGGTGACACCCGTCCCGTGCGAATAGTCAGCGAGGAGGAAATCAGGGGAACTTGCAACCGCCTTATCCATGGCGGGATAAACACCATCACCAGCTATTACACTTTCAGGGACTTATCGGATGACCAATTGCGGAGGTTGAATACCTGGGTCGGAAGGTGCTGTACGATGCTAAGAGGTGGTTATCAGGTAGCCGACATAGCCGTTCTCTATCCGGTGGAGAGCCTCTGGGTCAATTTCCGCCCAGCAAAACAGGGAGCAACCGATTCACCCATAGCCCACAAGATTGAAGCTACTTATAATCAGGTCTCTTACTCTCTTTACAATTCAAACAGGGATTTCTGCTATATAGATACTCCTACCTTAGCTCAAGCATCGCTTGAGGGCGATTCTCTCGTCTATAACAACCTTCGCTGGCGAGTTATTGTTCTTCCATATGTTGATACCCTTCCCCTAAAGGTCTGGCGAAAACTCTATCAATTCTGGGAGAAGGGAGGAGCGATAGTAGCGATTGGTGCTATACCCCAGAACAGTGAATCGGAGTTTCCCTGCAAGGAAATGAGTAGGCAGGCTGAGGAGCTCTTCGGCAAGGGGCAAGAGCTCCAACTTCGGACGAACCGAAACCGGGGCGTTGCCATCTTTATCCCCGAGGGTGCTACCTCCATTTTATCAACCATTCTTGACAAAGTAATAGAGCCCGATGTGGTAATCGCGGAAGGTGATACTCCTATACGCATCACCCACAGGAGGATAGGGAAGCGTGACATCTACTTTATAATCAACGACAGCGAAAAAACTTGTAAAGCAAACCTCGTCTTCCGTGCACCCAAAGGAGAAATATGGGACCCCAAAGATGGTACAATAAAGCCCATACAAAATAGCCGGCGAGTTGAAGTTGAACTTGAACCCTATGGCGGGCTTTTCTTCGTTTTCTCAGAGGTAGAAAAGCCCAAGAGATTGCTTCCTAAAAAATTATCCTTAATCATTGACATTCAGCCCCTAAAATCAACTTCTCAAACAATAGGGAAAGGTGAATTCGTGGAGGGAGAATTCAAACAGGTAAATGTTGAGAAAGAAAGTTTTTGGGAGACGAGGGGTAAACTGCAAAAGAGCGATGTTGATTGTTTTCTCTTCTTATCTTTCCATTTTTCCCAGCCAATTGATTTGAGCAGAGCTGAATATCTACATTTCTATATTACCATTCCCGAGGGGCAAAATTCTCTTGCCCCTCTCTATGTTTTCCTACACGATGCCTCGGGTATCCAATCCATCGCAGATACCGGTCTTCACCTCAACGAACCAGGGAAAAAGCAACTCTTCCTACACATAGCGAGTTTCAAGCCATGGAATCAGCAACCGATGGTGGATTTATCCCGCATAGTGGCGATAAGCATAGGCTGGGGTGGATATTATGGAAAGGAGGGAGAGGAACTCAGCTTTCTTGTTTCCCAGCCTGGATTGGTTTCTCGTTAAAACATCACTTTTTCTTCACGACAGGAAGAAGGATATAGGAAGGATGTTGGGCATCTATATGAATTGTGTTGTGGGCTATTTTTGCGTCTGAGGGATTGTAAACCAATTTGGCGGTATTGGGATTGGATTCGAAGCCGGGGTAACTGCTTGAGGTGATGTGGAGGCGGATGCGATGTCCCTTGTTGAAGATTATACTCGTTGACCAGAGGTCTATTTCTAAGCGATATATTTGCCCTGGCTTAAGCCATTTTGGTTGGGTGAAGCCCTCCCTGAAGCATGCCCTGATTATTCCTTCGCATATATTGTAAGAGCGTCCATCGGGATATACATCGCAGAGCCTGGCGACGAAATCTGTGTCAGGGGTATCGGAGGAAACCCAGAGGATGACTTTAACTTTTCCCGTAACCTCAAGAGGTTTATTGAGGGGAGCGCTTGTGAAGACGAGCACATCGGGACGCTCTTCGATCTTCCTTTGGTCCATAGGTCCTGCGGGAATTGTTAGCTGATAGCCACCAATTGTAGGGACAGGATTTTTCGGGTCGTAGGTATAGACCAACTTTCCACTTTTCGTTGGTTTTTCCCAGGAAAGCTTTTTATCTGGTTGGAGGTAAAGGGGAGTTGGTTCGGCTTTCACGGGAGGCCAGGTATTGGCAGTTCGCCACTCGTTGCCAGGGGCATCAGGGTCAGTTACATCTCCCATAACATAGTAGGTCACGGCTGGTTCCTTGTCCACGCCGTTATCTACGCCCTTGAGATAGTGGTCGAACCATCGCCAGGCATCCCCGTAATTTGTGGGTGGATTTTTCGCATTGGGAAAGGTGAGCTCGCCGGCTTTATCTTGAAATACGGCGTGCGTCCAGGGACCTATTATCAATTTCTGCTTCCCTCGGGCATTGGGACCACCCTTTGTCTGATAGCCGAGAAAGGCATTTATTGTTCCCTGAGCGAAAATATCAAACCATCCCCCTATGTGGACAGCTGGGCAATCCACTTTTTCGTATTTATTCTCCAAATCAACACCCTTCCAATAGGCATCATAAGTAGGGTGATTCCTCCAGATGTTTAGGGCATCGGGATGGAACTTGGTGATGCGAAGCCAATCCTCTATCATTGATTTGCGGAATTCGCCACCTGGATAAGTGGCATCAAAATAAAGGCTGGGAGCACCGACCGTGATATGTTGGGCTGTGATACGATGCGTACCGGTGCTCGCGAGGAGAAGTTGGGTTATCCCAAGAGCAGAGCCTCCAAAGGTACCGATTTTCCCATTGCACCAAGGTTGCTTGGTGAGCCATTCAAGGGTATCATAGCCATCGCGGGCATCGGTTTCAAAGGGAAGGTTGGCTCCCTCTGACGCGAACCTTCCCCTGGTATCCTGGATGACTATGGCATAGCCTCTTTTCTTTCCTTCTAATCCTAAACCGGAAAGGGCATCTTTGTTGTAGGGAGTGCGAATAAGTATAGCTGGGAAGGGACCGGGACCTTCGGGGAGGTAAACATCTGTAGCGAGTCTAACCCCGTCCCTCATCCGAACCATAAAGGTTTGTTTTGCCTCCAATTGCTGTGCTTTGACAAAGAGGCTACCAGTGATTATGAAGATAAGGGCTAAGGACAAGGTAACAATCCAGCTTATCCTGATTACTCTTTGTATTTCCTGCATAATCATTCCTCCTTTGCAAAAATGCTAAATTAAATCGAACATTTATGTCAAGGTGTATATGTATATATAAGTATTTTTAGAAGGCGATTATTATGTTTTGGAATTAAACGATTTCGTCTTTCCTCAAAAATAAATTGCTTTGAAAGCTTGTTCCGTTTATTCATTGTTATACCTCCTTA
>JACIXQ010000006.1 GCA_014360465.1 bacterium | reverse complement strand
CCTCGATCAGGGAGATCACCTTTTACTCTGAGAAACCGAGCGGAATAATCTACATAGACAACATCCGCCTTACCAAAGGTAAGGACGACGATAGCTGGCTTACTCGTGGACTCTCGGTAAAGCCCCTTCTCGCACCACCAAATAACCTCATCAAAAATGGAGATTTTGAACTTGGCTTCCTTTACTGGGGCTCTTGGGGACAATGGGATGGAGGCGTTTACATATTTGGAAGTGGAACAGGCGAAGATGCTTTCTCCGGGGAAGCTTCCGCAGCTATTATCTGCCAAAAAGAAGGAAGGGGTGGTATATACACTTCCCCATCGGCTTTCCTTAACCTTAAACCAGGGGATTATAGACTGACATTTTATGCAAAGGGGAAAGGAGAGGGAGTGAAGATGTTTTGGATTCTCTTAAAGATGGCGGAAGGTGGTCCGAGCTTGGAAGAAGCTATTCCGGAGAATAATCGCTCACCTCGCTTCGATGTTCCTTCTAAATGGGAAAAATACGAGTATCAAATAAGGGTGTTAAAGGAGATAGGACCCCTCGCCCTTTATATATTCAATGTGGGTAGAGGAACGCTCTATGTGGATGCTGTCTCCCTCATTAGAGAAGGAGGAGAGATAGAAAGGGAGAAAATTTTCCCTAAGAGAAAAGCAAGCAAGGTGGAGATTAAGGGAACACAAATCTATTTGAACGGTAAACCCTTTTTCCCTCTCGGTTTTTATAATGCTGAGCCTGAGGATTTAGCAGGAACAGGTTTCAATCTAATATGTAGGGACCCTGGACCGGGTACACCTGGAAGAAATTTCCTTGACCGCTGTGAGAGAAACGGCATTATGGTCTCGGTTAATCTGGAGGGTGTCCTACGGGCTCATCTACCCTGGAAAGCATCCGAGGCGATAAAGCCTTTGCTTGACCATCCCGCCGTTTTCGCCTGGTATACCTGTGATGAGCCAGACCATTCCCAGTGGACTGTCCCACCTCCCGAAATGCGCCTTGCCACAGAGCTCCTTCATAAGACCGACCCCAATCATCCTACCTTTACAGTGGTTATGCCCTGGGCGGATAGCAATATCTATCAATATGCGGACACGGTGGATATAATAGCCACCGATGTTTATCCTATTAGCGATTACAGCAGAGAGATAATAAAGGTTGCGAAGTCCACAGATGTCCTCAAAAGGGCAGTAAAAGGGGAAAAACCAGTGTTTATGGTTACCCAATCCACCTCCGAAGCAACCCCTGAGGAGGAATATGCGATGACCTATCTCGCCATAATCCACGGGGCAAACGGCATCCTTTACTGGAACTTTCCAGACGCTCGAAAAAATCCCCAAATTTGGCAAACTATGTTAAGAATAGGCAAAGAGCTACAGCGATTAAGCCCTGTTTTAACTTCACCCGAGAGCAAGAGGAAGATAGAAGTAAATAATCCTAACATCCACCTCTTGCTCAAAGAATATAAAGGTAAGCTATATGTTTTGACAATCAACAGCAGTAAGGAAGCTCAGCGAGGGATCAGATTCGCCCTGCCCTCCCTAAAGGGGAAAAAGAAAGCCAAAGTTCTCTTTGAGGACAGGATTATAGAAGTGAAGGACGGTTTATGGGAGGATTCTTACGCTGGTTATGAAAGACATTTATATGAAATAGGGGGAGGTTAACTGCCAATTTTCTTTATTAATAAACTTTAGCTCAGCCCGCTCGACAGAGGCAGCCTCGTATGTTTATGCCTATAGGAGGCTCCGTTACAGCTAACTCCGGCTTTGATGCTAAAACTCTAAAGAAGGTCAACGAGAAAGAAAAGGGAAAGGGTAAAGATAACTCCCACTTTCAAATTCGTTGCCTCGCCCATTCACTGACCCTTATAGAAGCCAAAATCACTTAGCTCTATTTTAAAAAACCACAAAGAATGCTAAAAGCTATGAATATCCTCATTTGTGTTATTCCGCGATGCCTTTAAGTTGATTCCAAAATAGCCTCAGTAAGGAGCTACGGCATTTCTGATGAATTTCAACGCCTCATCATCCAATTTTAACCGCTTTTATCGCCCTATCTTATTTCATTGAGGATAAAATCTCTCAAAATACCTCAAAAAAAGTGGATTAAATGGCTATCTTTTTCGGTTATTTATCCTTTTTCTTCGGGCTCACGCAGAAAAAAACACTTTCAAAATTGAACTTCAACCTAAGCGATACCTGACTCAGGGTAACACAAAATAGAAAACCTGGATTTTCGCAATTGAGACAAGCTAAGGCTGGACATTCAGGGAAAAGATTATCAATTAATTGGATATTTTAAACTTGCTTAATCGGGAAAATTTTCCCCTTAATCATTTAATAAGCAGAGTTCACCAAGGGAAAAGGAAGAATAACCTCCTTCCCTCATTTGAGCGTTGTTCGCTTTACATCTTTATTGTCCCAGGCGCACTGGAAAGTGCAAGGGGTTTGTTGAGGGCAGAAGGGGGGTTACATAGTTCTTGGCAGGATTCCCAGGCTTCATCTTGAGGATACTGGGTCTTTGCCATGTGAAGGAGCGAACCAAAAACAGAAGAGTAGTGACGATAACTACGATAGGGATGACAACGAGTGGTTTTCACCTGCTTCAGAAAAGAGGAAGGAGCACCCTATTAATAGGTGCTCCTTCCTCAATAAAGTGGTCCCCTTGTGCAGCTAATTGTGGACGGCGGGATTAATAGCCTGAACTGGGCGTTTGTGGGGCCGATTGCGGAGAAGATTGCGGTGTCTTAGGTTCTTCTAACAATTGGCGAAAGCTTTCTCCCGGGCGCACCTTTTGTGTCGGGACCTTAGGAGCAGTAAAGTAGCGAATAAGAAAAGCAACGCATGCTATGATGATAATCACAAGCAAGACAATTACCCAAGGCTTCGTCGTCTTCATCGCTTTCCTCCTTTCCTGATTAGGGGACTATTATTAATTGTAGGGGTGAGCGTGCCGGGAACGCTACGTGTCCGTCAGCAAATAAGAAGTTTCGTCCTTGGTATACGCCGCCCATCATTCCGCCAGAAGTCCCTCGTCTGTGCCAGTAAGGCTCCCAATCCCAAAGGATTGGGTACACAGAAGGACTTTCCGCTCGTAAGTGTTTGCCCCAGAGCCAGGTATCGAATGGACCGTCTGCGCTGAAGGAAGGATTACCATAAGTATACACATCCATAATAAGTTCTGAAGGTGTGCAATAGCTACCCTGGGGTATCTTATCTCCAACATATGCAGCATCGGCATATCGGCTCAAACCTTGGTCTGGTGTCCCTGTGTTGTCGAACGCTTCAACCCTATCGGAAGGGCAAATAAAAATGTCGTAACTTTTAATATATGGAGCAATCGCCTCATACAATGTGAGAACTCGGGGGAAGCCTCCATACTGAGGTAATGGAGGAGAGGGATAGACAGCCTCGTTGGGCCAGTTTCTACAGCAATTTGGATGAAAACCGTAGCGCGGAAACTTACCGTCCCAATCCTCAGCGTACATCCTTATAGCCATACCGATGTTGCGAAGGTTGCTTTGGCAATTGGATTTTCGCGCTTGTTCCCGGGCCTGGCTGAATACAGGGAACAGGATTGCTGCCAAGATAGCGATAATCGCTATCACCACGAGCAATTCTATCAGCGTAAAGCCTTTCCTCGACATTTTTTCACCTCCTTTCTTTCCATATTTCTCTTTTGCTATTAACTCCACTGGTATGAACATCTTCTCATTCCTCCTTCCTACGCGGATTTTCTCACTACCAGTGTTGGCTTTATGTAGATGACCCTCTCTTCAGGCTCCCTCCCTTCAAGAAGCGGAAGGAGCATCTTTGCCGATTCAATTCCTATACTATAGAAGTCTATGTGGAATGTCGTTAAAGATGGCTCTACCATTTCGGCTACAACCAGGTCATTGCAACCAACAACCGCTACATCCTCCGGCACTCTCATCCCTGCATCTTTTATCGCCTTAATAGTGCCAATAGCGATAAAATCGTCCCCACATATCACCCCATCCGGTCTTTCCTCCAAGAGGGTTTTCATAAGTAGATAACCAGAATCAAAGTCATAATAACCAGTGCGAACAAGAGAGGAAGAATAATTAATCCCCGCTCTCACTAAGCCGAGTCTATACCCTTCCAAAAGGTTCCTGGCTATTGGGAATGTTTCCCAAGCATTTATAAGGGCTATTCTCCGACGTCCCTGGGAAATAAGATATTCAACCGCAGTATATCCGGCCAACGCGTAATCCACTAATACGAGGGGAATTCTCAGGGAAGAATCCAAATTAATGCCAACCATTGGTATGAGATTTGCCGCCTTTTCTATATCCTCATTAGGAAGTTCCTGGGCACATAGTATCAGCCCATCAATCCTTTCTACGGGCACGACTTTGAAAACCGCCCTTTTACTCGGCTGTTGAGAAGGAGCGTTTCTCGCTGTATAAACCAGAAGCCTGTAACCTTCCTTCGCAAATACTTCCTCCAGCCCCTTCAATATTTCTACCGCCACAGGATGAACGCTGTGAGCGAAATCCCAAAAAACCACTCCAACCGTCATCGTCCTTTGCCTTTCCCTTAAATCCCTTACAAACCTTCCTTTCCCCTTCACATTTATTAGAAAACCCTCTTCCTCCAATTCTTTGAGTACACGATTTACGGTAGCCCTTGCCAATTTCTTTTCAAGGGCTAAATCTCGCTCGGAAGGGACACGCTCCCCAGGCTTCCAAATGCCTTTTTTGATTTTCTCCAATATCTCTTCTTTAAGCCTATTTCCTATCATCTGGTATAGACCACTATACCACAGATTATAAAATTTGGCAAGTGATTTTTCAAAATTTTGCCGAAAAATTTTTTATAAAGGGTAAATTTTTTAAAAAGATTGTTGGTTCATAATGATAAACGGGTAGCACACTACCAAGGCTCGGAGAAGCCAGGTTTCATATTGTAGGAAACTTTGTCCCCAATTTCTATTTCACAAAAGGAACAAATTCCCCTTTTTATCGTCTATACATTTGGAAAACTCTAAAAGGAAAGGAGGTGCCTTATGATGAGACGCCATATTCTTACGGTAATTCTGGTCCTCGTGCTCCTCGCCGTTGCCGCCTTTGCTATCTCTCACGCTCTCGCTCAACCAGCACAGCAAAGACAGGGACAAGCTCGTATGTTTATGCCAACAGCAGGTGCTGTGGCAGCTAATTCCGACTATGTGTATGTTATCTGGATGGGAACCCTTTATCAATTTGACGCTAAGACTCTAAAGAAGGTCAACGAGGTAGAACTACCACGACCTCAACCAGCCCAGTTTGGACCAGGCGGAGGACAGTTTGGACCGGGTGGAGGACAGTTTGGACCAGGCGGAGGGCAATTCGGACCTGGCGCTCAATAAACCGACAAAGTAGCAAAACAAATAGCGAGTGGACGCACTATGCGTCCACTCGCTATTTTTATTCAATCATATCCAATCAACATTTAATCGTTTTGAGGTTAAAATGTTTATTAAAACGGAATTCGGAAAGGAGGTTCATATTAATTGCCACGCGTCTTAGCGATAGATATCGGTGGAACGAGGATGCGCGCCGCTGCCTTTGAGGGCGAACTCCTCGCCTACGAGGTTCTTGCTACTGAAGTTGAAAAAGGTCCAGACCATGTGATAAAGAGACTACTTGAAGCCAGCCATCGGGTCCTCAAGAAAGTGAGCTGGGAGAAGATAGATGGCATAGGAATGGCTGTTCCTGGTCCCCTTGATAGGGTCAAGAAAACGATAAACTCACCCCCCAATATGCCCGGCTGGGACAACATCCCTATAGGTGATATCTTTGAATCGGAATTTAACGCTCCTTCATTCATTGATAACGATGCTAATGCAGCTGCTTTAGGGGAAGCAATCTATGGAGCAGGGAAGGGTGCGTCCGTCGTCACATATTTCACCGTCTCAACGGGAATAGGTGGTGGCTGTGTGATAAAGGGGCATATCTTCCATGGGGCTGGCGACAATGCAGCCGAGTTCGGTCATCAAAAGCTCGACCCCTTTGGCCCTCCCTGCGGCTGTGGCAGAAGGGGGTGCCTTGAAGCATTGGCTTCGGGAACAGCCATCGCTCGCAGGGCAAAGGAGCTCCTTCTTCACAATCCCCAATCCCTTCTCTGGCAAATAGTCCAGGGTAATATAGATAAGGTCTCGGCGAGATTAGTTGCCGAGGCTGCCTCAAAGGGCGACGCACTTTCCCTCCGCGTCATTCAGGAGGCAGGCTTCTGGCTTGGATTAGGCATAGCCAACATCATCAACCTCTTCAACCCCAAAGTGGTCATCTTAGGCGGCGGGGTAATGAATGCCGGAGAGCTCATCCTCAAACCGGCAAGGGAAACAGCCCTCCAGAAAGCTATACCTCAGCTGGCGAGCATCGTTGAGATAAAGGTTGCTGGATTGGGTGAATTCCCCGGACTATACGGAGCAGGAGAAGTTGCTTTACAAGGTTTGAGAGGTGAGCTTGATACACTGTAAGCGATGGTTGACGCTCAAACCCTCACCCTGAAAGCCCTTGAATGGGATAAGGTGAAAGAGATGCTCAAATCCCTTTGCCTTACCCCTATGGGAAAGGAAAGGGTCGATTTCCTCCGTCCCTCAGCGGAGCTGGAAATCATTAATCGTCGTCTTCAAGAAACAGGAGAAGCCCTTGAGCTCCTCCGCTTTTCACCTCCCTTGAGAGAAACGATCGATATTCAACCGCTCATTCAGAGGGCTGAGAAGGAAGGCATACTCAATGAAGAGGAACTACTAAAGCTAAGGGATTTTGCAATAGTAAGCCAGCAGGTAAAAACCTTCGTCCTCCAGAACCAGGAAAATACCCCTCTCCTCGCTCGTTCAGCAAAGGGGATTCCCGACCTAACCTCCTTGATCGGGATGATAACATCTGCAATATCCGAGGATGGTAGACTTAAGGATTCAGCCAGCCCGAAATTGAAGGAAATCAGGGAAAATATAATAGCAACAACGAAAAATATCCAGGATAAGCTCAACGAGATGGTCAACTCACCCACACTTCAGCGATATCTTCAAGAGCCGATCGTAACCATCAGAGAAGGACGGTTCTGCCTTGCGGTAAAGCGGGAGTTCAGGGATAAAATAGAGGGCGTCGTCCATTCAACATCGGGAAGTGGAGCAACGCTTTTCATAGAACCCCTCGCCGTTCTTGAACAGGGCAATCGCCTGCGGGAATTAGAAAGGGAAGAAGAGGAAGAAAGGCTGAAAATTTTGAGAAAGTTGAGCAAGCAGGTAAAGGAAAAAGCCCAAATATTACAAAGGGTTAGGGATAAAATAGCTCTATTTGATTTCTCATTCGCTAAAGGAAGGCTCGCCCTTCGCCTACAGGCTTATCGTCCTCGCCTTAACAGGGAAGGTATACTCCGCCTGAAGAATGCAAGACATCCCCTTCTCAATCCCAGAATAGCCGTTCCCGTTTCTCTTGAGCTGACGCCAGAAAAAAGAGTTCTCATAATCACTGGTCCCAACACTGGCGGCAAGACAACAACCCTGAAAATGGTAGGACTCCTCAGCTATATGTCACAATGTGGACTCTTCATCCCAGCCGATGAGGAATCCACTTTACCCGCCTTTGAAACAATCTTGGCTGATATCGGGGATGAGCAGAGCATAGAGCAGAATCTCTCCACTTTCTCCTCCCATATAACCCAGCTCAAAAGGATTTTGGAAAATCTAAATGGCTTAAGCCTTGTCCTTCTTGATGAGCTGGGAGCCGGGACTGACCCTGCTGAAGGTGCTGCTTTGGCAAGAGCCATCGTGGAATACCTGGCTGACAAGGAAAACATTCGCCTACTAATCGCCACCCACCTCGCGGAACTCAAACTTCTTCCCTTCGCTAATCCCCACATAAGGGGTGCTTCTTTTGAGTTTGACCCCATATCCCTTCAACCAACTTTCAACCTCGTGATGGACGCAATAGGTAAGAGCCATGCCATAGAAGTAGCTCAAAGATTAGGTTTGAATGAGGAATTAATAAGAAGGGCAAACGAGTTCCTCTCCCATTCTAATCCCTACTCTGAGCTTCTCGTTAGCATAGAGAGGGAAAGACAAGCTTTGAGGGAGGAAAGAGAGAAGATAAAGGAACTTCAGGAACAATATGAGATGAGATTGAAACAACTTGAGAAGGAAAGGGAGGAAATACTTCGCTCTGCACGGGAAAAAGCGAGCGAGTTACTAAAGGAAGTAGAGGACAAAGTCGGCGAGATTTTGAAAGCTAAGTCGGCAAAGAAGAAGAAAAGGGCAGAATGGCAAAAGCTTTGGGAACAAGTCAAAGGGACAGAAGTTCCTCAATTGAAAGTAGGGGAAAGAGTGCTGATAGGAACTCTGAAAAGGGAGGGAACAGTATTGGATATCAAGGGTGAGAGGGTAATTGTAGATGTGGAGGGGATAAGGATGCAAATCCCCCCATCGGAGTTGACACCGCTACCATCCGAAAGGAAAGAAACATTCGAACCTCCCCTTCCACCAGCGAAAACCATCATCGCAAGGGAAGTCAATCTTCGTGGGATGACTGTGGATGAGGCTCTTTACGAGCTTGACAAGGAGCTCAATAGAGCTTCCTTGGAGGGAACAGGCAAATTAAGGATTGTCCATGGGAAAGGCAAGGGAATTTTGCGAAGGGCTATCTGGGAATATCTCAAAAGTCATCCCCTCGTCAAGGAAATTCGTCTCGGCGAGGTTTGGGAGGGAAGCTACGGCGCCACAATTGTGGAGCTTAAGTAGGGTTACTTGATGTTAAAAAACCCATAGAATTCCACTATTTCATTCATTATAATTTTCCTCGGTATGATGGAGAAGATTCCAGATAGCCGATGTAAAAAACTTAAAATAGCCATAGATGGTCCTGCTGGTGCGGGCAAAAGCACCCTCGCTCGCCTACTCAGCGAGCGATTAGGACTTCCCTGCGTTGACACTGGAGCCATCTATCGTGCCCTCGCCCTTAAGGCTTATCGCCTCGGTGTTAGCGAGGATGATGAGGAACGCTTGAGCCAACTTGCCAAAGAGTTAAAGATAGAGTTTAAAAAGCAGAATAACAGCTGGCGGGTTTATCTCGATGGGGAGGATGTTACAGAAGCGATAAGAAGCCCCGAGATAACGAGGCTCTCCTCGCCAATTTCCAAACATCCTCGTGTTAGGGAAGCTCTCATAGGGCTTCAGCAAGAACTTGCGAAGGACGGTGTGGTGATGGAAGGAAGAGACATCGGGACGGTTATAATTCCCGATGCCGAAGTGAAGATATTTCTAACAGCCTCTGTAGAAGAAAGGGCACGCCGAAGGTATCTTGAATTGAAACAGAAAGGATATGAAGTGGATTTGGAGAAACTTAAACAAGAGATAAAGGAAAGGGACGAGAGGGACAGCACAAGGTCAGTCGCTCCCTTGAAAAAAGCGGAGGACGCTGTTATATTGAACACCGATAACCTCTCCATAGAGGAAATGGTGGAGGCTGCATTAAGGATTGTGAAGGAGAGATGTGGTACAAGATAGGGGTTTATCTTCTCAAACCGATATTCTATGGCTTTTTGCATTTAAAGATATTCGGCAAGGAAAATATACCAAAAGAGGGAGCATTGATAGTAGCGGCTAACCATATCTCCTATCTTGACCCTCCCCTTGTCGGCGTAGCTCTTTGGCCGCAAAGAATCCTCCATTATGTTGCTAAGCTGGAGCTTTTCAAGATCCCCATTCTCGGGCTCATTTTGCGCCTTGTGAACGCTTTCCCGGTGAAGAGGGGAAAGCCCGATAGATTGGCGATGAAAAGAGCCCTTGACCTTTTAGCCAAAGGGGAAGCGGTCTGTATATTCCCTGAGGGAACAAGGAGCAGGGACGGCAGGCTTCAAGAGCCCGAGCTGGGCATATCCATTCTAATTCTTCGTAGCGGTGCACCAGTTTTGCCCGTTGCGGTTGTAAATACCGATAAGGCACTACCTCGTGGGGCTATAATCCTCCATCCGGCGAGGATTAAGGTATATATAGGAAAACCCTTTCATCCCCATTATGAGGGCAACCCCAGAGAGGCAAGGAAAGAGATTGCGAGACAAGTGATGGAGAGGATAAAAGAATTGTTGGAAAGAGGCAAAAGAGAAGAATTTTAAAAAGTTGTTATAGGCAAGTCCTCCATATTTTTATTGGTTTACCAACCAAATTTTGAAATATACAGCAAATTTAAAGGTAGTCCCGAGGGGTTCTCTGAGGAGAACCCCTCGGGATAATTAATCAGCGTCTCGCAATTAAAGTAGCGAGCAGAAGGAAAACAAAAAGCAATGCTACTATCATTCCACTTGGCGGGAAATCCCAGATATATGAGAAATATAGACCCAAAATCACGGAAGGAATGGTCACAAGCAGAGAAATGATGAACGACGACCCCAAGCTACGTGATGATAGAAGGGCAATAAATGGAGGAATGACGAGCATTGAGAAAGAAAAGAAGACGCCAGAGAGCCTTGTTGAATAGGCTATTACTATACCCACCGTGAAGTAGAAGACGAAATCCCAGAGACGGGTATTCAATCCCATTGCTCGTGATGTCTCCGCATCAAACGATGTTGCTGTGATTTCTTTATTGAAAAGGATATAAACGAGGGCGATTGGTAAAAAAACGATGGCAAGGTTTCTTATATCAGCCTTGTGGATAGCTAAAAGATTACCGAAAAGGCTCTCCATAACACCCGCTTCCCCCTTGGCACTCTTTGAGAGGAAAAGCAAGGACAAAGCGAGGGCAAAAGAATAAATGACGCCTATCAATGCTTCTTTGGGCACTTTCTCTTTTCCCCTCGTTGCAATCACTAATAAAAGAAGACATAATAGAACGAGGAGAAGGGAGAGAAAATTCTTGTTCAAGCCGAAATAGGTTGCTATTGCCACTCCCAGCGATGAAACCTGTGCCAAACCTATGCCCAGAAAAGCAATCCTCCGTAAGACCACATAAACCCCGATTATTGAACTGATGATCCCGATGAGAAGTGAGCCCCAGAGGGCATTTCGCATAAATGGAAAGGAGAAGGCTTCCGCAAACGAATGCCACATATTCAATCACCACCTAACGGAATACCGAAAAATTCTTTAAGCATCTGTGGGGAAAGGATTTCTTCTTTTTTACCGCTAACGACCCGTCCATCGCCGAGCATAACTATCTTCTCCGCTCTCTCGGCAACGACATCCAGAAGATGGCTTACAAGAAGTATCGTCATACCACGCTCCTTGTTCAGCTGAGAGAGGAAATCCATCATACTCTTCTGGGAAGCGACATCGAGGTCCGTTATCGGCTCGTCAAGGAGGAGTATCTCAGGCTCACTAACCAACGCCCTTGCCAGCAGAACCTTTTGCTTCTGCCCACCTGAGAGTTCCCGATAAAGCTTCCCCTCTATTCCTTCCAGTCCAACGACTCTTAGCGCCTCCCTTGCTTTACCTATATATTTCCTCACGCTTCGTAAAAGCCCTACCTTTCTATAGAGCCCCATACAGACTATCTCCAAGGCGGTCAAGGGATATGTTTCATCAAGAAGGGAGCGTTGAGGCACATAGCCGATTGCCAGGTTGGGTTTGTGAATGATTATCTCTCCTTTTAGAGGCTTGAGTATACCAGCGATAGCGCGGAGAAGTGTGGTCTTTCCCGCTCCATTTGGACCAACTATTCCGATGAAATCCCCTTCTTCAATTACGAGATTGACCGAGGGGAGGATAACCTCCCCTCGGTATCCAAGATAAACATCCCTGAATTCCAGTGTCGGTTTGCCCATATGTTTCACCCCTTGAGCGCATTAGAAATTAAGGATGTAAGAGTATCAAACAAGGAGAAATAATCGTGAGCTTCTTTCGTCGCTCCCACCGCTGTAGGGACGACAACGACCTTTGCATCCGTCTCCTTCGCCACCATGTCGGCAAACTTCCTTGGATAATAGGTTTCCAAAAGTATCAGCCGAACTCCTTCCCTTTTCATATCCCTGATTAGCTCGGCTATATGTGCAGTGGAAGGTGGAATCCCTGGTTTTGGTTCAAGGGTGCCGAAATAATCAAGATCAAAGAACTGAGCGAAATAGGAGAAGCTACGATGATAGGAAACGAATTTCGTCCCCTTATAAGGTGATAGCTTCGCTCGCCATTGTTTCATCTTATCCCTCAAGCGGGAGATGAATCTATCAGCTCTTGCCTGGAAGTATGCGTGGTCACTCGCTGGAGACACTCTCAGCAATCCGGCAAGGATATTCTTGGCTATTATCTCGCCATTTTGGGGATTAAGCCAATAGTGGGGATTGCCGTAAACATGGATTTCACCTTCCTTCATACTTACCCTCCCCTTCGGCACCTCCAGCTTCTTTATTCCCACCGAACAATCAACATAGCCTGGCGAACCCCAAAAAATCTTGGTGTTCCTTGAGGCATCCACAAGGGCATCAACCCACATATCAAGGTCCATTCCTACTTTCACCAAAAGGTCAGCATCCCTAAGATGGACGACAAGGCTCGGGCGTGGCTCCACATAGTGAGGGTCCTTCTCACCAGAAGCCAGTGTAATAACTTCAACCTTATCTCCGCCAATTTCACTCGCTATGGAGGAAAGAGTTGGTATGGTGCAGACGACCTTGATTTTGGCCCATAGTGGGCTTAAGATGAGTAACAGAACAAGGATTTTGCCCAGGTTTTTCATATTCTCACCTCCTCATTCAAGCGGGTGTGCGTGAGGACCCATACCGAATATCACTTGCACCCATAAGCGGTTATCGGCGCCATTTGGACTATCGCTGTATTGATATTGGAAGCGGAGAATGCTTGTTTCTGTCAGATAATTGCTTGCTACGAGGGAGATAGCCCTTTCCCTTCCTCCAGAAATGAGTTCCGAATCATCTATCCGAAGAGCTCCTTCCCAATATTTCGTGAACTTATGAGCTCCCAGAAGATACCAACCGCTCACCTTTAGCCCAGAGTGATTGGCTGAGAATATCTCCATTCTCAACAAATCCCTTCCGAATGCACCCGGCCACCGTTTGAAGGTCCCATCAAGAGCCCAAATCTTCACGGGCTCATCCCCTGCTCCTCTTCCAACGCTGATTCCCATCTCAAGCTCACCATCCCGCAAGGGAGAGGAAACCCATAGCCTGGCTGTATTAAAGGTCTTCTCTAAACCAGGCATACCTTCCCCTTCCTCAGGAGTGACAACCTGCCAAGTGGCAAGGTCAAGGTGAGTATAGAGCTTTGTGGGAAAGAGATAGCTCAAGGTTGCGCCATCGCCTATAAGCCCATGCTCACTGAAAAGCGTCGTAAGGACTGAAGGATTATCAACATATAGGCGATGGTGGGGATGGATGGGGTTTTCCTTGCCGAAACCAACTCTCATCCTTCCCGCTTTGAGCGAGAAGCCTTTACCGAGATTGAGAAAGCTGACATATCCCTCCTCAACCTCTGCATGAGTGTGTTTCTCCCCCGTGGGCTCGGTATGTTCGTGAAAAGCCAAAATCACATCTCCCCTTATCGTGGGGTAAATATAGCTCTGGAGAGCCAATTCAATCTCCTCCAGCTTCACCATGTTTCTCCCTTCATCTTCTTTATTTGAAGAGAAAAGGGTTTGAAGATTACCGACGATGCTTATCTCGGGTAGTTGAAGAGCTCGCATCACGCTACCCCTTGGCGGAGGTGGCGTGGTTTCTTCTTCTACTGCGGATTCATCCTGCTGTGCCAATATCAATGGCAAAGCCAATAGCAAGCTGATGAGAAACAACGCTAATGAACGCATAGTATCACCTCCTTTGGAAACTTTTTAATGGTTTGTTTTAAGGGGTAAAAAGAGTTTAGGAGTTAAAAAGGAGGAGCGCGTATGAAGAGTGTTTCCCCTTCTTCCTCTTCAATAAAAAGGTAAGAAAGAAGGGGGAAAGAGAAAGAGAGTATAGAGATGATAATCAATGGAGCATTGACAAGGAAAGAACCAGCAAGGGTGCTCTGTAGGTCACAGATGGGACAAGAATAATAGACGGAAGCACTGCTTTGCTCGGGGTTTTGATTGATGTGGTAATGGGCTGAACTCAAAAGAGGTAGGAGGAAAAGTCCTGGAAGGAGAAGGATAAAATATAAAGAGAAAATTCTATTCCTTTTATCCATCATTTAGAAATTTTATTTTTAATTTGGCTACTTGTCAACTTAATTGTTTGTAGAAAATGCTTTAGTGGCGAATCGGATGTCTCCTTGAACCTCTCTATTATCTTATCTCCTTTCAACAGATATAAGTGGCTCTCACATTTACAATCAGTAGAACCAAAGCCCACAATAGCCTCACCAAAAGACTGGAGGAGGGATGCTATTTTGCATTCCTCCTCTTTTCCTGCCTCTTTATGCCATATAATGTCTTTTATTTCCACACTTTCGTTGACAAGCAGATAATCTATGTGCCAGAAAAGCCTTCGTCTTTTGCCGAGATGGCGTTCTATGCGTTTCTTCAAGCCGTTTTGGGCAGAGCCAATATAAAGATATTCGCCTCTGGGAAAGAACCGCTCGCCGAGCTTTCCTATCTTAATCGCCAAATCATTCTTAACGAGAATGCGAAGCAGATAAATCCCAGGGGATTTGGGGATGGGTTCCCTTATCATTTGAATTTGCTTAGGAACTCATCCACATTCTCCTTTGTTACGAGCGTGACAGGAACATAGATGTTTTTCTCCACCTTCTCACCTTTAAGCACTTTCAAGGCGACATCGACAGCCATCTTGCCCATTTCCTCGGGAAGCTGAGCCACAGTTGCAAGCATCTTGCCAGCTTTGATCGCTTCCAGTGCATCCTTATTGCCGTCAAAACCTATGACCTTTATCTTCCCCAGCTTGCCTGCTGCCTCAATTGCCTGAAGTGCGCCCAGCGCCATCTCGTCGTTCTGGGCGAATACACCATCAAGGTCAGGATGCCTTTGAAGGATATCCTCCATTACCTTCATCGCTAAGTCCCTACGAGAATCGGCGGGGCGTTTCGCAACAACCTTCACTCCTGTCCCTTTGAGTGCCTCCTCAAAACCCTGCCCTCTTTTCTGGGCATTCACGGCACCTAACTGGCACTGGATGTGCGCGACTTTCCCTTCGCCATTTAGCACTTTCACCATATATTCTCCCGCAAGCTTACCACCCTTTATGTTATCAGAGATGATAAGGGAAGCGTATTCGCCACCGCTCGTCCCGATATCAACGATTATCACTGGGATATTCGCTCTATTTGCCGATTGTACCGCTGGGACTATGGGGTCGCTTTCGTAGGGAGAAATGAGGAGAGCATCTACCTTCTTCTGGATCAAATCCTCAACATCGCTCAACTGCTTGTTAGGGTTGTCCTGTGCATCCGTGACAATAACTTTCACACCTCGCTTATTACACTCCTCATTTATGCCGTTTGTTACCCTTATCCAGAAAGTATTGTTTAGGGCAGGGGTGGAATAGCCAAGCACTATCTCCCTACCCTTTTTCTCTCCAACCTCCTCTTTTGCTGTTTGCTTTTTCCCACAACCGAAAAAGAGAAGGGGAATTAGGAGAAAGGATAAAACCAAGGTTTTTCTCTTCTCCATCATATTCAGTTGAACCTCCCTTTATAGTTTCTCTTAAAATTTACAATTTCTTGAGGAATTGGTCAACCTTTGGCTCAGCCAAGTCGTCTTCTCCTGAGACGGTCAAGTAGAACAGCGATGATTATCAGAGAACCTACTACAGCCTGTTGCCAAAATGGGTTGACCTCGAGCAAATTCAGCCCATTGTTGAGAACTCCCATAATTATCGCCCCAATTAGTGTTCCTCCCACTCCCCCTTCTCCTCCCATCAGGCTCGTCCCTCCGATGACGACCGCAGCTATGGCATCAAGTTCATATCCCAACCCTGCCTGGGGATGGGCGCAATTCAGGCGAGCAGTCATAACCAGACCGCCGAGACCAGCAGTCAACCCACTTATCGCATATATGTAGACTTTGTATCTGGAAACATTCACTCCCGATAATCTGCTCGCTTCCTCATTCCCTCCAATAGCGTAGATTCTCCTCCCAAATGCAGTGCGGGAGAGGACTATATAGGCGAGAATGTAGATAAAGAGGGTTATAAGGACAGGTACGGAAAAAAGAGGATGGAGAAAATAGCCACTGCCGAGGAACTGGAAGCCTTGGGGAAGAGGGGAAATCAACGCTCCTTTCGTATAAACAAGCGTAAGGCTGCGGGCTATTGCCATCGTGCCAAGAGTAGCAACAAAGGGGGGAACACCCCCTTTGGCGATTATTATTCCCTGAATCGCTCCTATCGCTGCCCCAAGAACCATACCAGCAAGCAGAGCTATCATCAGATTACTTGATAAAGCCAAGCCTGCTGATATCGCGCCACATAGAGCGAGGACGGAACCTACCGAAAGGTCTATCCCTCCAGTTAATATCACGAAAGTTTCGCCTACGGCGAGGATTGCATAGACAGATACCTGGCGAAGGACATTGGAGATATTATCAAGTGTGAGAAAGCGAGGGTTGGAACTTGTGGCTCGTTCAAGCAAGAAGAAGAGAAAGCAGATGAAGATGAGAATCAGAAAGGTGCTTGCCTTCGCAAGAAAATGTCTTAAAGAAATGCTGAAGCTACGCTGTTTCATTTCTCCTTTTTTCTTTGCTTAAAAAATAATACAATTAAAAAAACTCATAAGCAAATGAAACCGAAAAGAGACGATTTCGGAGTCCCAATAATAGAGGCCGAGAACATAGAACAGCTATTTTTCGCCTTCGGCTACGCTCAGGCAGAAGACCATCTTATCCCTATGCTTCTCAATTTCCGTGAGGCTATGGGATGTTCAGCAGAGGTGCTTGGCGGTGAGGCTTTGCAAATTGATGTAAAAAGCAATATCTACGGGATGGAGAAAATCGCCCAGCAAGATTGGGAACAAGCGAGCAAGGAAGAAAGGAAGATTTTAAGGTCATTTGTTGAAGGTATAAATAGCTTCATAAGGGAAAATGAATACAAATTACCCGAATGGTCAAGGAAGCCTGTGGAAGATAAGGAAATCCTCGCCTTCCTCCGCTGGAGCATTCTGCACTTCGGTGAGGCAACAACTATCAACAAGCTATGTATTGGCTCAAACCAGTTCGCAGTTGCTCCCCATCGGACCAGAAATGGCACCACGATAATCTGCAGTGCTCCCCATCTTCCCTGGAAGCGCCCCTACAACTGGTATGAAGCGCATCTCAAGGGAGCTGGATTTGATGTATGGGGCGCCACTTTCTTCGGCATTCCCGTTATCACAATGGGGCATAACAGGGATATCGCCTGGTCATATACAGTTAACCCCGTGAATATCGGCGACATATATGAGGAACGGCTGAATTTGCAAGGGGATAAATATCTCTATGAGGAATCTTGGCTGGACATAGAGGAAGAGGAAGTGGAGTTAAAGGTGAGGGAAGGTGGAAGGATTCTGACTGAACGGGTAAAAGTGAGGAGGACCCATCACGGTCCGATAATCTGGGAGGAAAAAGGTAGGGCATTCGCCATAAAGCTAAGCCTGTTCAATGCGGAGAGCATACTGCGTTTTCTTCTCAGAGTAGCCAAGGCTCAGAACCTCATACAGTTCAAGGAGGCTTTCAGAAAGCCAGGCTTCCATATGTTCAATGTTCTTTATGGCGATAGACAGGGAAACATTTATTATCTCTTCAACGCCCTTGCTCCTGTTCGCTCTCCGGATTACGACTGGTCAAAACCAGTTCCCGGATGGACCAGGGAAACCGAATGGAAAAGCTTTCATAAGTTTGAGGAGCTCCCCCAAATAGAGAACCCACCCTGTGGCTATATCCAGAATTGCAATGTTGACCCCACTCACATAACCGTTGAGCCCTATCTCAAATGGGATGATTTTCCTCCCCATCTCGTTGAACCCGCTTTTACCGGTAGGGCTAAGAGGCTCCTTGCTCTTCTGGAGGCAAATACTTCATTGAGCCTTAACGATGCTATTTCCTACGCCTTTGATGTACTGGATATGACCGCTGAAGAATGGAAGCCTCGCCTCATCTCTGCATATAATGTCCTTCTCCACGAGATAAAGGAAGGTAAAGAAATACTCGCTTGTGCCATAAACCTCCTAAGGGAGTGGGACAACCGGGATGAATTGGAAAGCAAAGGGAGCTATCTGTTCGGGCTTTGGACGGAGAAGTTTCAAGCGATTGAAGATAAAAACGAATTGAATATGCTCCTGAGCCTGAAATCAGCCGCTGAGGAGACCCTTAATCGTTTCGGAAAGCTCGCTGTGAGGTGGGGAGATGTCCACATTATGAGGCGTGGAGAGATAGAATATCCCACGGCTGGGGCAGGATTTCCCCCTACGGAATCCCTTCACCTCGCCACTGGGCGCTTGGAGAACGATGGCAAAGTTGTTGCCGAAGGTGGCACTTCCTATCTTATGCTCGTTGAATTGGGAGAAAAGGTTCGTTCCTGGAGCCTTCTTCCCTATGGCAATAGCGAGGATCCCGAATCATCCCACTTTTCCGACCAGGCTCCCCTTTTCTCCCGGATGAAGTTAAAACCTGCATTTTCGGAGGGATGATTATGGAGGAGATATTGCTGGAATCGGCTCGACAGTCGGCTAATTTCGCCCATATCTGCCTTGAGGATTGCCCACTATGTAGAGGGAGGAGGGCTATATCCTCCTTCGTTGATTTCAATGGCACACCGATGCTCTGGCACGACTTCGGTCCCTTAGAGGGACCAGGCTGGGCGAGCAATTCGCTTGGCGGGGCATACGAATTGCTTCTATTTTCCCAGGAAGTTGGGAATGGGATTTATGAAAGAGATGCCCTCGGCTTGCTACACCATTCCCTCAATTGTGGTTTCCTTCGGGAGGATGGCTTCATCATCCCTTATAGACATCTTTTGCGAAACGAGCTCTGCCTCAACTTCAAAGGTCACAACGACTGGTTCGCTCCCGGCTCAATGGCGCGGATTGCCCTCCAAATGCTATGGCTGAGCGATGTCTCTGGAAAGGATTTGAGCCATTACGCCCTTAAATGCGCCCTCTGGCTAAAGGAGAACTTAGAGATGGCGCCTAATGGATGGTACCCTCGTAGATGTTATCCCGATGGCAAGTTCTACCCCTTCAAAGCAGAGGAGAAAATAGAGGACCCCATTAGTGAGATATCAGGAGATGGTTCCCATATCCTCTTCCTTTTCGCCGAGCTTTCCCTGCGAGGTGCTGGCGATTTCAGAAAGGAAATTGAAAGGAAGACGGAGCTCTATCTAAAAAATGGCGGTTTTCTCGGCTCCCTTAACCACGACACCTACGATAAAGAAGAGAATGTCTCCATAGCGGTTGGCTTCAGAATGCTTCTCAGGGTAGCTAAATTACTGGAAAGGGAGGATATGAGGGATTTCGCCTTCGGACTCTTAAAGCGGTTGGAAAGGTTCGAATTGAAGGAAGATCTAAACGGTTGTGCAACGACAGGGCTTTTATATATGGAGGACTCCTGGACGACTTGCTATCTTTGGGAAAATGCTGAGGCAGCTCTCGCTTACATTGAAGCATATAAGGAAACTGGCGAGCAATTTTTCCTCAATAAGGGGAGAAACATCCTCCTCGCCTGTTCCAGGCATCACTACGGGGAATTGGGATTCCTCACTGAAGGGGTGGATTGGCAGAACAGCGTGGGAGCCCAACATCATATTGATGGGAAAGAATTCGGTGACATAAAATATACAGAGCCACTTCTCAACAATTTGCATATAATAGAACCAACGATAAAACTAAAGGAGGTCTGTGAATTATGAAAGAGAGTATATTGTTTTTGGCGTCCTCCCTTTTCGCCGTCCTGCCCATATGCGCGGAAAGGATAAACCTCTGGATTGACACCGATATAGGTAGTGATATAGATGATGCTCTCGCGATTTCTTTTGCGATTTCCCGTCCGGAGTTCAATGTTGTGGGCATAAGCGTAGTTGATGAGCCAAACGAAAAACGCCTTATGATACTACAGTGGTTGTTGAAGCAACTTGGCAGGGATGATATACCGCTCTATCGCGGATGGGGAAAACCAATCCTTTGGGGAGGCGGCGAGGGGAGGGGAGATGCGAGCATCACCTATCCACGCGAGTTTGAGGGCGAATACAAAGGTGGAGTTCACGATAATGCTCCTCAGGGAATCCTTCAGGCAATTAAAAAATATGATGGCAACCTCGTCCTTCTGACCATTGGGGCGATGACGAACGCAGCCATAGCCTATCTTTCCGACCCTCAAACTTTCAAGCGGTTGAAGAAATATGTGGCTATGGCTGGTTGTTTTAACAAACCATTCGTGGAATATAATGTGAGCCGAGACCCATACGCCGCTGAGGTGCTCCTGGAATCGGGCATCAAGCCGATATTCGTTGGTCTTGATGTTACTATGCGTTGCCCACTACATAGGGAGGGACAGAAGAAGATAAAGGCAAAGTATCCATTTCTTGGAGAGCTCGTTGACGAGTTTCTCCAAAGGGCTGGCTGGGCGGGAGGCACCCCAATCCTACATGACCCACTTGCCTGCGCCATCATCTTGGATGAAAGCTTGGTAAAGAAAGAGGAGAGGAATTTAGTCGTTGAACTTGAAGGAGGACACACGAGGGGAATGATGTGCGGAGGTATTGGAGAGCCCAACGCATTTGTCTGTGTGGATGTAGATGCCGACCGCTTCGTCTCCCTTTTCGTTGAAAGCCTGAGCAAATAGGGAAGAACATTAAAATGAACCAGGAAAATGAGCAGAACGGTATAGAAAGGATAATCATCCTTGCCTACGATCTGGACGCACTACTGGATTTTCTCTCCCAGAAAGGATTTGAGGTGGTAATGCATAGACATGCAACTCTAATTGACCTCTCGGAAATCTATGAGTTCGCCTTGAATTACGAGGGCAATCTCGTGGGAGCTATGGTGGTCCATTACATAGATAGTCACTTTTGGCCCAAGGGAGAAATCAACGAGGAGGAAATGCTTTTGAGGTTATTGCAACCGGTGAAATGGAGCGTCATAGTTGACCCCGTAAGCATAGCTATAGAGGGACCTCCATCCGTTCCCGCCAATATCCTTGAAGATATAAGAAACTACTCTGATTCTCTACCGCCTTTCCCCGACGCCAAGTTAGCTTATGAGCAATACATAGAGGATAAAGAGGAGTTTAACTGATGTCTATTTGACAGGTCAATTTAATACATACTACCATAATTAGGAAGGAGTTTCTATGAGACATCTTTTAAGCATATTTCTGGTTATTTCTTCAATTTGCCTCGCAGGTGATGACTGGCACTTGAACCTCTATCTGGGAAGGGGTGACTATTGGCGTCAAAGGATAAGGGTTGAGATAAGAAACGACGCTGATGTAGAACAAAATGGCGCCCCATTATCAATCAGAATAGGCAAAGGAAACAACGAAGCAAACCTTATAGGGGCTCGGGCTGAGGAAGTGAGGGTCTGCGATGAGAGAGGCAGGGAAATGCTATATAACATAACCTCTCCAAACGGTTTGGATTTGACCAAAGGTTCCATCCCAGAGGGGAGCACGATAACAATTCCAATTGAGTGCCCTCCTAAGTCAATTGCAACATACTATATCTATTTCGATAATCCATCAGCTTGGCGTGTCCCCGATTATCTCAGCTTCTCAACTGGTGTGAGGAATGGCGGTGTTGAGGAAGGCGAAGGAAATGAACCAACTGGCTGGCGAAATGACCCTCAGGATGAAACTCATCACCTTTATTGGGTCAGTGAAAATCCACATTCCGGGAAGAAATGCCTAAAAACCGTCGTTAATGAAGGAGCACAGCCTACATGGATAGGCACAAGGCAATTTAACATCTTTATATATGCCGGAGGAAGATATATACTGCGAGGCTGGGTGAAGGCTGAGAATGTAAAGGGCTACGCTGGATTATATATCCATGCCGGAAACCAACAAGACCCAATGGTTCTCAATCAGGTGGTAAGCGCGGGTGAGGGAAGCTACGATTGGAAGGAGATAAAATTTGAATTCGTTGCACCGAAGGAAGCGAATATCGCTGAAGTTGGCACTGTCCTTTGGGGAACTGGAACCGCTTGGTATGATGACATAAGCCTGGAATGCGTTGATATCCCCCAGCTGAAGATTATTTCGGTGTCCAAGCCCGAGAAACTTGGCTTGAGGGAAATAATCCCTCGGGCGAAATGGTATGATGATAACCCAAAAGATGATATCAACTGGGATTATCGGGTTCCTTTAAAGGTCTTCAATTTTTCAACTCAAAACAGAAAAGCACTCATAGCCGTCAACATCTCCCAGCTATCCTCCCAACTGAGGGGAAAATTGAACCCCGCATCCTTGCGAATCCTTGAGGGCGAACGGATTATCCCGTTTTACAGACTGAATGATATCATCCTTTTTGAGAGTGAATCGCCAGCTCGTTCTCTTAAGGTATTTCACCTATATTTCTCAACCGATAAAAGGGTCAAAAAGGGAAGGGAACTTAGCTATGTCCACCTCCTGGAAAGCGAACACAATCTTGTCAAGAACCCCAGCTTTGAGCAGGGTGATAATCTGCCTGCTGATTGGGAAGGTGGTGCCGAGGGGACACAGCCATCAGGCACGATTATGAAACTTGATTCACCCGGCTTGTTTGGCAAACACTGTGCCAAGCTTTTCATTCCGCATGGCGCCCAACTCGCCTGGACCGGTTGGAGACAGAATGTCCCTGTTCAACCCGGCAAGAGCTATCTTTATTCCGCCTGGCTGAAATGTGAGGATATAAGAGACGGTCAGGTTCTTATCCATGCCCATTATCGTAACACCAAAGGCGAGCTCTGCAAGTCCTTGCAATATGCTAGTGCTGGAGAACCCATAAGCGGGACGAGAAATTGGACCCAGATGACCGGCATCTTCAAGATGCCAGATGATGTAGCGTTTTTCCAACTTCACTTGACGATGCTGGCATCGGGAACGGTTTGGCATGATGGCGTTCTCCTCGCCGAGGTGGAGGAGGCTACCATTGGTGAGTTGGAGGCGAGGGAAGAGCTAAAGGAACTTACTGTCTGGCAGGTGCCAGCTGTAATCAAGGTCTTCAAGGAAGATTTGCCACCCAGAAAATCGACACCGATACGCATAGCGATGGCTAAGAACGAGAGAGAACCTCTTCAATTAGCGATTCGCTCCCCTAAAGCGATAAAGGGAATAAAGGTCCAGGTCTTTCCACCTGTAAATAAGAAGGGAGGAAAGCTTAACGATTTTGAAATTAGAGTGGTGGGATATGTACCCATTGACCATCCAAGCGGTTATTACTCCTCAACATCACCACCCTGGCATCGCAAGTATCCAACATATATCCCGGCGACGGATGGCTGGGCAGGATGGTGGCCTGACCCACTCCTCCCCTATGATGAATTTGATATCCAGGCAAATAAGACTCAACCAATCTGGATAATCTTCAGAACTTCAATGAATGTCGCATCTGGCGATTATTTTGGGAAGGTCAGGCTCCTTTCCAATGGCAAGCTATTGAAGGAAATCCCTTTCACCGTCCATATATGGGATTTCGCCCTTCCAGATGAAATTCATACCGGTGCCATCTACACTTGCGGAATAGGCTCACCTTGGATTTTACCGGGAAAAACACAGGAGGAGACAAGACAGCTTTTCTGGCAATTTATGGCTGAAAGACGCCTCTGCCCAGGGCAGATATTCCCCGAACCTATTATTAAATATGAGAACGGCAAGGTCATTACCGACTTCAGCGAGTTTGATAAATCGGCTGAAATTTATTTCAACAAGCTGAAAATGCCCTACGCCTTTACTCCCTCAGCGTTCTATCTATTCGGTTGGGGATTCCCTCCCGCTGAAAAATGGGGAGAGAAACCCTACCCAGGTGATTATCCCTACAAGGAAGCTAATAGGAGCAAGCTGAGGGATGAATATAAAAGTGCTTATCAAGCTTGCCTGAGGGCTTTTTGGGAACATCTGAAGGAAAAGGGCTGGGATAAGAAGTTCGTCCTTTACATAGCGGATGAACCCTTCGACTATCTCCCCGAGATAGTGGAACAGATGAAGGCGCTCTGTGATATGATTCACGAAGTTGACCCAAGCATTCCCATCTATTCCAGCACCTGGCATCATCAGCCCCAATGGGACGGCTACATAAATGTCTGGGGAATAGGTCCATCTGGAGATGTTCCTCCCCAGAAGATGGAAGAATTGAGAAGAAAACGAGCTCGGCTATGGTTCACCACTGATGGGCATATGTGCATAGATACCCCTTACTGTGCTATAGAGAGGCTCCTACCTCATCTATGCTTCCATTATGGAGTTGAGGCTTACGAGTTCTGGGGAATAGATTGGCTTACCTATAATCCCTATGAGTTCGGTTGGCATGCCTATATACCCCAAAGCGAGAGCCCAACCCATTTCTACTACATCCGATATCCCAATGGCGATGGCTATCTTGCCTATCCGGGTAAGCTCATCGGCTACAACGGCTTCGTCAGCTCGGTTAGAATGGAACAGGCCGGAGAGGGAGTTGAAGATTACGAATACCTCTATCTTCTGCGAGAACTTGTTGATAAAGGTTTGAGGGAAGGAAAGGATGTGAGTGAAGGGAAGAAAGCGCTTGAGTTAGCAGGTCAGCTGGTGACTATCCCCAATTCGGGAGGTAGATTGTCCACAAAGCTTCTGCCTAATCCAGAAAAAGTTTACGAGGTCCGCGATGCTATCGCAAATGCGATAGAGAAAATTAAGAAGAAACTTTAGAAAGGGGGTCTGATTTTATGAAAATGGTTATCTTCGTAGGAAGCAGAGGCAAAAATGGAAGAACGGCGTCAGCTTCCCGTGCCCTGCTTGAAGGATTCGTAGAGGCAGGCGGTGAAGGAGAGTTAGTCTTTCTCCCTGATTTGAACATAGAGAGATGTAAACAATGTCAGGATGATGGATGGGGAACCTGTAGGAGTGAGGGGAGATGTAGCCAGGAGGATGATATGCCCACGCTCATAGAGAAAATAAAGGGAGCAGATATCGTGGTTTTCGCAACACCGGTTTATTTTGGAAGTTTGAGCGAGAGTACGAGGGCATTTCTGGACCGCCTGCGCCGCATCGCCTGGCACGAAAAACAAGAGGGCATTGCTGGAAAGAAGGCTCTGGGTATCTGCGTCGCTGGTGGAGGTGGCGGTGGCGCTTCTGAATGCACCGGCGAGTTAGGGAGAATCCTCGCCACTTGTAGGTTTGATGTCGTTGATATGGTACCTGCCCGCCGTCAGAACCTTGACCTCAAATTGGAAGTACTCAAACTGACGGGCAAATGGCTCGCTAATAGCATTTGATATCTACATTTAAAGGATAGCAATGTTTGCTTAACCACAATCGGAGTTTTGTTGAGTAATTCAAAGTGAGTTAGCAATATCTTGGGAACTATGTCACATACTTTCTCAAAGAAAGGAACCAGTAAATAAGCAAATAAAAATCGTCAAGTTGAAAACGCTCTTAAAGACGAATTTTAAATCTTTTTTGATAAATATTTAGCGATGGGAATATCTCAAAAGATAACCGAAACGGGGTGAGGTTCCTCCTTGCCCCATGTCTTGCTTCTTTTAAGTTTCTGTTTTACAATTCGTTCAGAAATCGGAACAGGAGGTGAATCGCAGTGAACGAGCAAGAGAAAGAAAAAACAAGTGAAAGAAAGGAAGGTTTCAAGGTCACCCGGAGGGAATTTCTCGGATATTGTGCTTCCCTCATTTTCGGCGGGCTCTTCTTCCTACAGGGTGGTTCAGCTTTCTCCCAGCCAGTAAGCGGTAGGAAAGCAAATGGAAAGGCTAATATCCCCCTCATCTTCACCCACACACCTTCAGAGGTACCAACCTGGCCTCACATCGGCTACGACTACAACAAACGAGCGCAGGAGCTAACAGAAAAGCTCGCTTCCGCCTGTCCCGACATTAACTTCACCCCATTTCATGCTATGAACGCCGAGGAAGCTAATCGTATCCTACAGGAAACGAAGGACGCCGATGGGTATGTGGTGTACATCGTGGGAATCTGGACGGGTGCTCCCGCCGTCTTCGCCAGGAGCGGAAAACCGACAATCCTCATTGATGACCTCTACGCAGGTTCCGGTGAGTTCCTCGCAGTTATGGAAGGAATAAGAAACGAAACCCTTCCCGTTGTTGGCGTAGCTTCCTCGGACTTCAAGGATGTCGTCCGCGCCGTCCATTTGTTTGAGGTTATAAAATCGCTTGAACAATCCAAGATTCTTGTTGTTACGGATGGAGCAGACCTTACCCCAGTTACAAGAAAGGTTCAAGAACTGTTCGGGACGATGGTTGAGGGAGTTTCTTCTGATGAGGTTAACGCCGTCTATCGGAGAATCAGGAATAGCTCCGCTCAGGAATGGGCAGATAAATGGATAAAGGAGGCGAAAAAGGTCGTTGAACCTACCCAGGAGGATATATTGAAAGCAGCAAAGATGTACCTCGCGCTGAAATCAATTATGGAGAGGAAAAGTGGCGACGCCATAACCGTTAACTGCCTTGGGCTTGTCTACGGAGGGAAGCTTGAAGCCTATCCCTGCCTTGCCTTCTTCCAGCTGAACAACGAAGGCTCAACAGGATGCTGCGAGGCAGATGTTGATTCCACAATCACCCAATTGATGATGCGCTATATGACTGGGCGCCCCGGTTATATCTCCGACCCCGTTCTTGACACGGCAACCAACAGGATCATCTATGCTCACTGCGTGGCTATGAACAGAGCATTTGGACCAAATGGTCCCTCCAATCCCTACATCATTCGCTCCCACGCAGAGGACAATAAGGGCGCTTCCGTGCAATCTCTTCTTCCCCTTGGCGAGAAGATAACAACACTTAGGATATCCATCTGGGATAACACCATTCTGCTTCATACTGGCAAGACCGTCGCCAACATAGATGACCCTAAAGGTTGCAGAACAAAGCTCGCAGCCGAGGTTGACGCTAAGAAAATGCTCCGGAACTGGACTCATACCTGGCATAGGGTAACCTTCTACGGCGACTGGCGTGAGGATGTCAAGAACTTCGCCAAGCTTAAAGGCTTGAAAGTTATAGAAGAGGACGCATAAGGAACGATTCACTATATGATATCCTTCCTCATAGCAGTATCGCTTGCCCTACCATTTCCCCCTGTTATCAGCTCTTACGCAGCTCCCTCTGCTGATGTCATTCCCGGTCAGATTTACAGGGTAGAAGCACCGGGCGAAAGTGCCCTTGGTGCCCCAGTGATTTACAGCTATACGCCCACCGCTATGAGCGATGAGAGCTTCGTCATCGTTGGGGAAAACCTCGGTGATTCCCTCTTTGTCTGGGGACCGAGCGCACATTCCCCCTATGGACAAAGCTGGCAAGTAAAGATTCAGTTCTCATCACCCAACCTTTGCATTGCCACCCTACCACAGGATGCTCTTGATGGTCTCTATATAGTCTGGCCTGGGAGGAACGGCGTGTGGGGAAAGCCCATCCGCTTGAACGCTCCTCAACCCTACTGGTGCACTCCCGATGTTGCCCATCCCGGGGATAGCGTTCGTGTATTTGGACAATGCCTCGCCCATCTTCCCGATGAGAGGGTCGCTTATGTCTATATAACCAAGTCTGGCAAGAGGGGCATCTGGGCTGAGGTTGAAGAAGCTGACCGCTATGCTGTGCGATTCCGCGTTCCCGAACAGCTCAATCCTGGCGAGTATGAGGTATGGGTGCACGCCGGATATGGAGGAAACTTGGGATGGGGTGGACCGGTGAAATTGAGGGTAGTGAAGAAGCAAAGACCGCTTCCGGAAAGGGAGTTCAGGGGAGGAGATTTACAATCTTTCATTGAAAGAGTAGCGAGTGAAGGAGGAGGTATAGTCAAAATACCGGAGGGCAAATATGAGCTAAAAGCGATGTTGAAAGTTCCAGAGGGAATCTTTCTAAAAGGAGAAGGACTTGATAAGACTGAGCTAATAGTAAGTAGCGACCCATCACATTTACAGGCATTCTCAATCCCCGTAGAAGGGAGATGGGGTCAGGCAGTAGGAGGCATCCACAACAAGGGCGATAGCTTGGAATACGAGATAACCGTGCCCGAGGCGGGAGAATGGACGATCTGGTTACGCTATGCTGCTGATAATGCCCCTTTCCAGTTGGAGGATATGGGCGGACGCACAACGCTTACGGCTAACGATGAAAAACCATTGGTTCTGCTCAATTTGCCCAATACTGGTGATTGGGGTAAGTTCGTATGGAGCAAAGTGGGTAAAATAATACTGAAGAAGGGGAGGAATCACCTTCGCTGGGTCAATCAGGAAGGCGGTGGATTGAACATAGACGCTTTCCTCTTCGCCAAAGACCCTTCCTGGAAACCTCCGGAGGCAGGTTTCCCGAAGGAAAGCGAAAACATCGTCATTCTCCAGGCAGAAAATGTCATATCAGCAAGCGGGCGAGAAATTCACATACCATCTGAGGGAAGGGCAGGAATATGGCTTATGGGGGATAATTGTGGTGTTTCCGATTTGACTCTAAGGGGGAGTATGCTGGTGAACATTGGAATAGCCGTCCGCCATCCCGACCCTTTAAAATGGCTTGATTCGCTTAAAATAGAAAGTGTTCGGGTCTTTGACATCGCTGGAAAGGAAGGGGAGAACTGCCCTATCTTCATCCGTCAGGCGAAGCATATAAAGGTCATTGATTGCGATTTGACAGGTGGCTGTCCCCTCTATATCTCTGGAGGAGCAAGTCAGGGTGAGTTCATTGGCAATAAACTGAGGGGTGTTTCTCGCATAGGACCGAATGCCACAGGTGCCATACAGGGAAGGACGGAACCATTTTCCCAATGCGTCATAGAGAAGAATACCCTTATCTGC
This sequence comes from bacterium, assembly GCA_014360465.1. Lineage (GTDB taxonomy): Bacteria > Armatimonadota > JACIXR01 > JACIXR01 > JACIXR01 > JACIXR01. The sequence continues at coordinate 23,985 of JACIXQ010000006.1, read as the reverse complement.
CCTCCCGCTGGGGGTCCCACTTCTGCCAGGCTCATATGGATAAGCACAGGAAGGGGAAGCGTTGATGACAATTACATAGCCTACAATAGAGCGGAGAACCCTCGCTTCGGCGATATAGCCGGAACAGACCAGAATGTCGGCGAAATGATTCTCTTAGAGAGTTGTATGCGCTATGCCTATTATGGAAACCCCGAGGAAGTAGACGAACTCAGCGTGACTCTACCTGCCAACGCTCCCTTCCTACCTCCAAATCAGGATACTGGTGAATTTGAACCACCAGCGAGCGAGTATTATGTGGTTGTTTTGAGCGGTCAAGGAATGGGACAGGTGAGAAGAGTCATCGGGAGAAAAGATAAAACCTTAATGATTGATAGATATTGGGATATTGTCCCGCTCAAGGATTCAAAAATACTTATCACCACCCTTTTCGCCCGCAATATCATTGTGGGGAACGAGACGATAAACGGGATGAGCGGACTTCAGCTATGGATAGGTGGCTGGGAGAATATCTTCGCTCGCAACAAGATTAAGAACCAGCGAAGACAAGGAATTTTCCTTTTCTCCGCTACATCAAGTTTGGACCCACAAATGCCAGCTTCTTGGAATCGTGGCATCGGGGTTCTCCTCTTCAACACCGTGGAATATAACTGGATTGAGAACACAAGCGATGGGATACTCCTCTATTCGGATAACGGCAATATGCCGGTTGAGTGGCCGAGGGCGTTGGGCACGGTGATTCGCCATAATACCGTCGTCAATAGCCGGTTCAATGCGATAAATATCACTGGAACCTTGAGCGAGGACAAGAATCCCTCCATACTGGGGACGGTGATTGAATTCAATTTCTGTCGTGACCAAAGGACTGGGATAGCCTTAAATCCCGGCGTTAGGGGAGCTTTAATAAGGCGGAATCTTTTCTATTTCTGGAATCCCATTCTTTTGGATGGCAATTCGGTCGGTATGTATCTTGGAGGAAAGGATGTCGTGGTTGAAAACACCAACAACATAGAAGGACCAATCGGCGAGGAAAATCCCCAAGGAGTGATAAGAGAGAAAAGACAAGTTGATTAAATTATTAGAATCGCCTAAACTCTATCGGTTTATATCCTTACTCTCCTTGGTTCTCCCGGAAGAGCTCCTCCACAGGTAAGCTTAAGAGGTTCTCTACGGCTTTTTCCTCTCCCTCCTCCTTAAGCCATCTTTTGATTTTCTCCAAAACTTCCCCCTTCACCTCCAACCTTACTCCCCTATTCTCCCTTTGCAGAAAGAGGACAAGCCGGCGGGATGGAATGAGCTCTATATTCCCCTTTCCGAATGTGCAACCCGTGGAAAGCTGGATTCCATCAACCATACACCTCTCTGGCGGCTGAATGGGAGAGAAAACCGTTGCGGTCAAGCCGAAATACTTCTCACCGCCCAATCTCCGAAGAGCTTCCTCTCCCAGCCGCAAGCCGAGGACTAAAAATGGTCCAAGATGCCCGTGAAACTCTTTCGCTCTCTCCAAATCCATAGTAATTATATTTTATAACTAAAAACACTTGACTTAAAGGGAAATTTTGGGAAAACTTTTAAAACAAAAAAGAAAGGAGAGAAGTATAATGCGAGCTGGAATTCAGCCAATCACCTGGGGCGATTTGCCCTTTGAACAGATTGCCAAGGAGATAAAAGAAGCTGGTTTTGAAGGCGTGGAAGCTCCCGTTGCGAGTTATATCGGAAAGTTGGACGAGCTGAAGCGGATACTTGCCGAGAACGAACTCATTGTGACATCCACCTATTTCGGTCTTCATCTTTTGGACAAGGATAAGCAGGAAGAGGAGATCAAAAGCGCAGTAGAAATGGCAAAGCTTCTAAAGAATGAGTTCGCTTGTGATGTTCTGGTCGTGGCTGCGGGAGGGGTTCAGAAACCGGTTTCAAAAGAAGTTTACGCCCTTTTTGCCAAAGGATGTGATGAGATAGGTAAGAGATGTAAAGACCTGGGTGTTGATGTTGCCTTTCATAACCATGCTTGGACGCTCATAGAAACAAAAGAAGAAATAGATTTTCTCGCCGAGCACACCTCTCCCCAGTCCTTCTTCTTCGCATTTGATACTGGGCACCTTGCCCTTATGGGTATGGACCCAGGGGAGGTTATGGCGGAATATAAGGAAAGGATAAGATATCTTCATCTCAAGGACACGAAGGATAACGATTTCATAGAGCTTGGACAGGGAATAGTTGATTTCTCCAAAGTAAAGCGGGTTCTGGAGGATATAAACTTCAAGGGATGGCTCGTTGCTGAGCTTGACCGTAGCAAGAATCCTCCTCTTTTGAGCGCCAAGATGCAGAGGCAATTCATAAAAGAGTTCTTCGGCGTATGAGCGAAATAGGTTATACCAAAGAGCAACTTTTTGAGATTCTTAAAGCGGTAATAAACGCTATAGAAGAAGCCGAAGGTTATGCACAAGGACATTCCCAACGGGTCCTGGAATATGCGATGGCTATAGCAAAGCATCTTGAGCCACCATATGAAGACCCCGCCCTTCCCCTCGCTTGCCTTCTCCACGATATCGGTATGCTGGGCATCCCGATAGAAATCACCCTCAAACCTGCACGATTGACTAACGAGGAGAGGGCTCTTCTTGAGAGACATCCTCTTTTCAGCGTCCAGATGCTCCAGCATATTCAGGGGATTGACGATGTGTTGAAAATAATAAGACATCATCACGAGGCATATGATGGAACTGGTTATCCCGATGGAATAGCAAGGGAGGAGATACCGCTGGGAGCAAGGATTCTCGCTGTCGCCGACGCCTTTGAGGCGATGACTTGCCGCAGACCTCATCGCTGGCCGCTCCCACTGGCTGAAGCACTTACCGAGATAAGAAGGAATAGCGGAAGGGCTTTCGACCCCAAAGTAGTAGATGCTTTGTTGAAAGCTTGGCAGGCGAGGGAAATACCCTTCTTTAAGAAATGAAATAATAAAGGGCTTGACCGTTCCTTCCCTTTTTTGCTAATATCTAAAAGAGAGAACCTATGAAGGAGATAAACGGTATCCAGATAACCGCTATTAAGGGCGATATAACCGATATGGAATGTGATGCTATAGTTAATGCGGCTAATAACCGCCTCTGGATGGGTGGAGGAGTAGCTGGTGCTATAAAGAGAAAAGGCGGCATCACTATAGAGCAAGAGGCAGTAGCAAAAGGACCCATAGAGATTGGAGAAGCCGTTCACACTGGAGCGGGAAAACTAAAGGCTAAATATGTCATCCACGCAGCGGTTATGGGAGACGACAGGAGAACAGACGCCGACAAAATATACAGGGCTACAAAGAACTCCTTGCTCCTTGCCGACCAGCTGGGGGTTAGAAGCATAGCTTTCCCCGCTTTGGGAACAGGAGTAGGTGGTTTCCCTTACAAAGAGAGCGCCAAAGCAATGCTGAGAGCAATTGAGGAGTTGGGGAATTCCCTCAAAAATATCAAACAGATTCTCTTCGTCCTCTGGGGAGAAGAAGCCTTCCAAGCCTTCAGGGAGGTGATAGAAAGCTGAGAGACAAAATCCTCCTCCTCTTCCTTGTATCCACTCTGGCATTTTCCACCTCCATTGATGAATATTTCTCGCTCGTCAAAAGCGGTAAATATCTTGAATTCAGAGGGAAGGTTATTGGCTATATAAAAAACTATCGTGGCACCACCATATTACTGGATGATGGCGGAGCTACCTGCCTTAAGTTTAAAGAGCTTCCCATAAGGATAGATATCGGTAAAGAGATAAGGCTTTTAGCCAAACCCGCTCAAGAGGAAGGTTTTTATGAATTCGTCCTGATGGTTGAAGAAGGAGAAGCTCGGGTAAGGGAAGAAGCAGAGAAGAAAGCCAACAGTCAACAGGTTTTTTACTTCCCCGTTATGCAGACGAGGGGTAACCTCACCAGTAGGGGAATGAATATCCCCTACCTCCTTCCCGAGGATATCGTTAATGCTTATAAGAAAGCGGTTCAATACTTCAACCCCAAAATGGATGACAATTCTGCGAGGTTGATAGCTCAGGCTATTCTCTATTTCAGTCTTGCCAACAAACTTGACCCTCGGCTCGTTGTCGCGGTCATTGCCGTTGAATCGGGATTTGACCCCAAGGCTGTTTCCCCCAAGGGAGCGATGGGGTTGGGACAGCTTATGCCCCAGACGGCTGCTGGATTGGGAGTTAAGAATCCCTTTGATCCCCTGGAGAATATCGCTGGTTCAATCAAACTCATAAGGGGACATCTTGAGAAATTTGAAGGAGACCCTCAACAACTTGCCCTTGCCCTCGCCTGTTACAACGCTGGCTCGGGCGCTGTGCGGAAATATGGAGGAATCCCTCCCTATAAGGAAACACAATCCTATATAAATAAGGTCATCTCCCTTTATAAGAAGATATGCGGGATAAACTGAGACTGCTCTGGAAATTGGAAGAAATAGACGATGAACTGCAAAATAAACGGGCAAAATTGGCGAGTCTGGACGATGGAAGCCTGCTAAAGCAAAGAGTTGATAATTTAAGGGAAGAAGTGGAAAAAAATAGACAAGAAATCAGGAATATGAGAAGGGAAATGGAAGACAAAGAGTTAGAGGCGCGAGGAATTGAGGAAAGAAGACGTTCTATGGAGAGAAGGATGTATGGTGGATTAGTAACTAACCCAAAGGAATTGGAATCTATGGAGAAAGAAACGGAGATGCTCAGAAGGACTCAAGACAGATTGGAGGAAAGGGTTCTGGAGCTAATGTATGCAATTGAAGATAAGAACCAACAGCTACGCTTAATTGAAGAACAATTGAAAAGCGAGGAAGCGGAATACGAAAAGCTCAGGCAGAGCTATGAAGTTGCTTATAAGGAGTTATCAGAATGTATAGCTCACCTGGAGAAGGCAAGGGAAGAACTCTTACCCCAGTTAGACCCTTATCTTCTTGAACGCTATCAGGAGATAAGGGAAAGAGAGGGTGGCGGTATAGCAAAAGTGGAGAGGGGCGTATGTGGTGGTTGTGGCTTCAGCATAAGCCCGAGGATTCTTTCCCGCCTCCGTGAGGAGGATACGATAATATATTGCGAAAATTGCGGTCGCATCCTTTTCATGGATGAATAGTTCTCCTTATGCTTAAGGAAGGTATCTGTATAATAGATGGCTCTGTGGCGGGGAATCCGGGTAGAGGAGGAATCGGCGTGGTGCTGATGGAAAAGGGAAACGAAGGGACGGTATTTCGGGTTAGCAAAAGCATCGGCTTGGCAACTAACAACGAGGCAGAGTGGCTTGCCTTTATAGAAGCTCTTCGCCTCGCTAAGCGGAAGGGATTCCAAAAGCTCCAACTTTTGACCGATAGCGAATTGCTCCGCCGACAATGGTATGGAACTTATAAAGTAAGAGCCAAAAACCTTCAAAAACTTTTTAAAAAAGCGAAGAAACTGGCAAATACCTTTCAAGACCTGCAAATCATCGCCGGGTCAAGGAAGGATACAAAAGAAGCCCATAAATTAGCAAATATGGCTGTTAGGGAGGTAAACAGAAATGGATTCAAAAAGAAGGGAAATAAACCTACCACCCCCAATCCTTGAGGGGCATATGAGCCTTGAGGAAGCAATACAAAAACGTAGGTCTATTAGAAGCTTTAAATCTGAGCCTCTCCCTCTTGAGGCAATAAGCCAGATACTTTGGGCAGGGCAAGGAATTTCAGATAAAAGAAAAGGCTTCAGGACCGCACCTTCTGCTGGAGCAATGTTTCCCTGTTATTTATACGCTTTCACACAAGAAGGCGTCTTCAAATATATTCCCACCGAGCACAAGCTTGTGGAATGGCTTCCTGATGACAGACGCCGCGCCCTTGCAGCAGCTTCACTTAGGCAGATGTTCATTGAAGAAGCTCCTCTTGTTATAGTCATAACATCGGAGATATCCAAGACAATGACCCGCTATGGGCTGAGAGCTCCTCGCTATGTTTATATGGAGATCGGACACATAGGGCAAAATATTCAGCTTCAAGCTGTTGCCCTTGGCTTAGCTTCAGTCTGTGTAGGAGCCTTTGAAGATGGCGAAGTAAAACGCCTCCTCGCCCTTCCACCTCAGGAAGACCCATTCTATATCATCCCCGTAGGCAAGCAAGGATGAGGAAATTCATAGGAGTTATTGGTGCCTCGGAACCTCCCGAAGAACTGCTCCCTATAGCTGAGAGAGTTGGGGAAGAGATAGCCCGACGCGGCGGTATCCTCCTATGCGGAGGTATGGGAGGTATAATGGAATGGGCTTGCAAGGGAGCAAAAAAGCAAGGTGGACTAACGATCGGTATACTGCCGACTATGACACGGGAATCCGCCAATCCCTATGTGGATATTCCCATAGTTACGGGAATTGGTTATGCGAGGAACCTCATCGTCGTTCTTTCCTCCCAAGCTGTCATCGCAATAGGAGGAGCTTATGGAACTCTGAACGAGATATCTTATGCCCTCAACTTCGGTATACCCGTGGTAGGAATCAGAACCTGGCGTTTGCAAAGCGAATTCGCCACGACAGATAGTATAACCTATGTTGATGACCCAGAATTAGCGGTGAAACTGGCGATGGAGGTAGAGGCTTGAATGCCCCAGAAAAGAGCACTCATAGAACTATTTGGGAAGGTTCAAGGAGTAGGCTTTCGTTTCTTTGCCCAGAGCGCAGCAATGAGATATCGCATAGATGGTTATGTTAGGAACACCCCTTCAGGAACCGTTGAAATTCTCGCGGAAGGGGAAGAGGATAACCTTATCAAATTTATAGAAGAATTGAAAAAGGGACCACCAGCTGCAAGGGTAAGAGATACAAGGATTATCTGGAGCGAAGCCAAGGGAGACTTAAGAGGCTTTAGGATAGTTTATTAAATTGAGAGATAACCTCGTTCTTATAGATGAATTGCTCAAAGATAGTTTTTCCCAACCTCAAAGGGAAAAGGAAAACCCTCTTGATGTGCTAATTAGAACAATCCTTTCTCAGAACACTTCCGACAAGAATTCCCATAGAGCTTTCGCAAATTTAAAAAGAAAGTTCCCTAACTGGGAAGATTTAATTGGGGCTCCAGAAGAAGAAATAGAGAGGGAGATAAGATGTGGTGGACTTTCCCGGATAAAGGCAGCGAGAATCAAGGAAGCTCTCAAAAGAATCAAAGATAAGACGGATTCACTATCCCTTGAGTTCCTTGAAAAGCTCTCAGTGGAAGAAGCTCGCAATTTTCTTCTCTCCCTACCGGGAGTTGGAGACAAGACTGCTTCCTGCGTTCTTCTCTTCTCCTTCGGCAAGCCTGTCTTCCCCGTAGACACCCACATACATCGCATAATAAACCGCCTGGGAATCTTCGGCAATAGGCTCAATCCCAAGAAGATTGAAGAACTCGTTGAAGCACACCTACCACCTAATAGATTCCTCTCTCTCCATCTCAACCTGATAAGACTGGGAAGGGAGATATGCCATCCCCGTAATCCCGATTGCCCCAAATGTCCTTTGAAGGAGCTTTGCAAATTTTATGAGGTTCGGCTTTCAAGTCAGGGTTGATAAAGGCTTCAAGGAGGCGCTCCACTATGCATTGGAACTGGGATGTGAAACCATCCAAACCCTTATTACCAGCCCTCTGAGCTGGAAAATAAGCAAGAACCCTGATGAGTTCAAATGGTATATCAGCGAATTGAAGGAAAACGATATATATCCCATAGCTATCCACTCTCCCTATCTTCTAAATCTCGCCTCACCCGAAGAAGATGTCTACAAAAAATCCGTTCTTATCCTGATAGAACACTTAAGATTTGCCGAGGAAGGAGGTGCTGACTTCGTCATCGTCCATGCGGGAAGCCATAAGGACGAAGGGGTTGAAATAGGAATGGAAAGATTGACACAAGCGCTCCGGATGATTTTAGAATACCACAAGGGCAAGGCTATGCTTCTTGTGGAAAACACAGCAGGAGGTGGAAGTGGGATGTGCTCTTCAATAGAGGAGATGGAAATGTTGCTTGAAAATGTAAATTCAGATAAAATAGGTATATGTCTTGATATTTGCCATCTTTTTGCCGCCGGTTATGACCTCAGAACGGCGGATAAAGTAGCGGAACTGAGTAATAAGGTGGAATCAAAATTGGGCGAAAAAGTGAAGCTAATCCATCTTAACGATTGCCGGTCACCTTTAGGAAGTAAGGTTGACCGTCACGAGAGTCTTGGAAAGGGAAACATAGGCATAAAAGGTATAAAAGCCATAATAAACGATTCCTTCTTCTCCCAGCTTCCGGCTATAATGGAGACCCCTTACGACCCGGAAGAGGACAGGTATAACATCTACTTGGCGAAATACCTGAGGGATGAGGCGTAACTTAGGAGGGGAAAATTGCGTCTAAATATCGGAAGAGAAAAAGGAGTGCACCTCATTGGCTGATGCTCGCTGGGAGGAGGTAATTTCAAGGGCGAAGGAGGGAGAGGAGTGGGCACTGGAGGAGATATTCGTGAATTTTAAAAATATGGTATTCAATATTTGCTACAGGATGAGCGGGAAAAGGGAGGACGCGGAGGATTGGACACAAGAGACTTTCCTTCGCGCTTTCTCCGCCCTCAAGTCCTTTAGGGGAGACAGTAGTCTCTCCACTTGGCTTTATCGGATAGCCGTTAATGTGTGCCTGAGCCACTTGAGGGAAAAACAGCCAACATCATCGCTGGAGGAAGTTGACTATAAGTTAGGAGGTGACGATGAGCCGGAAGACGACCTTTCCGAGGAGGTCCAAACTGTTCTTTCGCGGATGCCACCGTTCTACCGAACTTTGCTGATTTTGAGATATTTTGAAGACCTCTCCTACAATGAGATATCGCAGATAATGAAGATGCCGCTGAGCAATGTTAAGATTGCCCTTCATAGGGCACGCAAGAAGTTCAAAGAGATAATGGAGGAATTGGAAAAATGAAGAAAAAGACGAGTTGTGAAAAAATTGAAGATTTGCTCTCCTTATACCTTGAAGGAGAGCTCAAAGAGCACGATGCGAAAGAGGTAGAGGCACACCTCTCTACTTGCGAAAAATGCGCCTCATCTTTAAAAGAATGGGAGAAGTGTTTAGCCCTCCTTAAAGGTGCTCGCCGTCTTGAGGCACCCAGCTACCTCTGGCAGAGAATAAAAATTAATCTACCCGTCAGGGAAGAGCAAAAAGCAGGGACCAAATTTAGGTGGGTATATGCTTTTGGTTTCTCCCTTCTTGTTATAATCTGCGGAGCGATGCTTTTCCAAACTCTGAACAAACACCGTTCTACCCCTCGGGCAACAGTTTCAGCATTCGCCCCAACTCCAACCATTCAGGAAGCACCATCCACCCCCCTCTCACCACCACCCGTCACCGTGAGACCTGTACCCAGAAAACCTGCTACTTATCCTTCAAAAATTCAGAAACCAAGGGTTTACGCTTCCAAACCTAAGAGCCCGGTCGTTGTGGCAAGAGGGAATATCAATCCACAACGGACCTCTCCCAATGATGTCAACATTGAGGACAAGATTCTTGAGAGATTACAGATGGCTCTCCTAAGCGCTCGCTCGGCTGAAAGCAGTCTGGAGCGAACCCTCAACGCTCTCCAAGCCGGAGGGGAGCTCTGAAGGAAGGTGTAGGATATGAGAAAACTTCTAATACTATTATTGTTCGCTTCCATTTTCGCCTTCGCTTTGGATATCCAAATTCCTCCCTATTTGAAAGTTCTTGAAAGCACCGCCCTACCTCCCATTCTTATCCAGGCACTTTTTGGGGAGGAGGGAAAACAGATTGAGAATTTGGAAGTAGTAATAGTTGAAGGAGACAGGGAAGAAGCTATGCAATTCTGGCAACAAACTCTTCCCTCCAAAGGTTGGAAAGCTCTTAGTGCGATGTCCTCTGCCCAAAAGGAGATGATATTCGCCTTCAATAGGGGCAAGGATATCCTCCTAATCGCTCCCGGCACTACTCCTCGTCAGTTTCTACTCGTGGAAGCTAAGGGTGTGAGGGATATCGGCATCCTTTTGGGAATTGTTATGAAAGGTTTAAGCAACCTCGCAATTTCCCTTGCGGAACAAAAGACAGAGCAAATTTTCCCCCAAATCCCACCACCTCCCCAAGCCAAGCTTGTCCTTGAAGCTCGGATACCAGGAAAGATAATAAGCGAAAGGCTAAAGAAAGAAACTGGCGAAAAAGCTATGGGGTCAGCTCCTTCCACCGCTAAAATGCAGAAACCCCCTCTCCTGCTTCAATCTATTCTCGCCGATGTTGAAGAGATATATTTCAGGGAATTCCAGCTTCCCTCAAGGATACATCCCCGCGATGTTATAGAGTACTTTGAAGGAAAATTGAAAGAGGGTGGCTGGCAGTTGGTGATAAAAAATGTTGAACCCCAGCCCTCCTTCCCCTATGTCCTGATATGCGCCCTTAAAGGGAACTATACTATCATCAGCCTGATTCCCGAATATCCAAATCGCCTCTTCCACACACTTGACGAGATAATACTCGTTGGCAAGAAGTGATAGTAGTCAAAGTTCAATTATAACCGCTTCCTCCTTGCACTCGGGAAAGAGGGGACATTTTATACACTCTCCCCAGACTTTCCTCGGCAAATCGTCCTTATCTATCAACCTGAAGCCCAACTTTTGAAAAAAGCCGGGTTTAAATGTAAGGGCGAAAACCCTTTTTATCCCCAAAGCCTTCGCCTCCTCCACACAAGCATTCACAAGCATTTTTCCGATGCCCTTGCCTTGATGACTTTCCTTAACTGCAAGCGATTTGACTTCAGCCAAGTCGTCCCAGAGGATATGGAGAGCACAACAGCCAATAACCTCTCCATTATCCTCTACTACGAAGAAATCCCTCATATTCTCATAAAGCTCACTCTGGGAACGAGGAAGCATTTCGCCCTTCTGGGCGAAATAGTTAACCAGATTATAAATCTCCTTTATATCCTCTATTCGTGCTTTTCGCAAAATCATATGGATAAATTATACCCATTCAAAGGCTTTCCAGCATCCTCCCTATTTCAATTCTCCTCTGTTCAAGCTTATCAGGGTCCTGCGTGTATTTCGTCAGGTCAACGACTATGCCGTCCAACCATCTCTTCGCCTTACCCTCTCCTATTTTTTTCTTCAACAACATCAGATACTCATAATCCTGAATGCCTTCCCTGATTATCTCCCATCTTAGCGAATTAATAGGTCCTTCCTTGCCAGGATAAAGAAGCGAGCCATCCCCATTGCCTCCAGGATATGTCTGGGTTTCCTTCCAGGGATTTTTCTCCCAGTAGTTCACGCACCAGTAGAGAAACCCTTCAACATCGTATTTGAAGCATTGCCAGAAGAGGATACGATGGTCTATCCCCGGGTAATCTACAGCCCAGATGTTGGGGTAAGGTTTCTGGGCGGATATACAAACATATATCCAGATTTCCTTACCCTTCGCTTTAAGGGATTTCAAATAGGAATAGGCGAAACAGTCGGAGTGAGGCACGAGTATATCCACATAATCGGCGATTTCTGCATAGGCAGGCAAACCTTCCTCCCCAGGCATCCAGGGGCGGGTTGCACCATAGCCAAAGGTTAGAAGACGACGAAGATGGGGACCGTTTTCCTTCACGAAGGAGAAGATTTCCTTGATTGTGGGAAAATATTCCCGGCTTGGCTCATCTATGGTGTAGATATAACCAAATTTCAGCCATCCCTTCTCAGCAAGATGTTTTTCCGTCTCCTTTATTATCTGGGCACTAATGCCAAGTTGCTGGGGGTCAAGCTTACCCACCTCACCCCACCCACCGGGAATTCTCAACCAATTTATATTGAATCCATTCAAACCCCTATTTACATAGAAGCTTATCTCTTCATCGAATTTGGACCAATCTATTTTCACTTTCCCATCGCTTATCTCTATATCAGGAGCGACTATATCGCAATCGCTGACCCTATGCTCCAGCATATTCAAGCGATATTTTCGCACCAGCTCAGCGAATGTTTCTTTAGGATAATCTTCAAAATTCTCCTTATATAAAATCTCCTTCTCACCATTCTTCTCCCGATACACAACAATGTCGTCTATGACACAGGTATGCTTGCCGCCCTCAAAATCGTGGACGAATTGCAGTCCAAATCTACTCCCAGCGGGAACTCCACAATCTATTAATCTCGCAGTTGCCCTGTGCCACTTTCCCTTCTCTTGTTCCCCTGGAGTAAAGAACTTGTTGCCATTTGGTGTGCTAATCAAGAGAAAGGTCGTGCCATCGTCATTTGATTTGTAGGCGAAAGACACATAGGTATTTTCATCACAGGTTCCCTGATAAGAGGAGAGAAAATTGCTCCAACGAAGACTCGTCGGTGGCGCGGTCAGAGCATATTTCCCCTCAACAGCATCCTCCGTTAAAAAGACACTACCCCAGCGTTGGGGTGGCGATTCAAACCAACTCCAGGTTGTATCCAACGTTTTGTGATATCTTGATAGATAGCCAGTATTGAGCAAGAAGCAGGTCTTCAAAGTCGGGGGCGTGGGCAAGGAGAAATTGAAGACATATAAGCGAATTTTTATTCTTTTAGCCGAGGTGTTCGCTGGTCTTATTTCCAACCACCCTTCATACCAACCCGCTCTTGCAGATGTCGGAACATAGACGGTTAGCCACAGAGGTTGAATCCCCTCCAGGGAAACATCAAAGGGGGAATAGGGAAGGAGTGGGTCAGGATAGACGCCTGGTTCAGCCTCCTTCGTGGGTTGCTTAACCTCCACATAATCTACAAGGTTAAGAGTTATATTTTCCCTTCTTATCTCGCCTGCCTTGCCCTTCAAATCACTCCAGATGATATGGACATCCTTTAGATTTGTTTGAAGAGGCAGGAGAACAAGCTGGGCGGAGCGTCTCTCATTTCTGGCACAGTAAATAGTTATCGCATCCGTGGGTTTACCAGCGTAGGGTTTATCCCTCCTTATCTTGTTCAGGCTACTCTCCTTACAGACAATATATGGAGCATTCTCCTTCTTCGCTACTCTCAGCTTGCTCACAAGGAGTTCTATATCCCTGGGATTGAAGAACCGAGGGTCAAGCTCTCCCCTTTCAAAATCGCCTTTGATCTTCTCTATTTCCATTACCAATTTCTTTCCCAGCTCGCTTTTTGATGATTCCGCTTCAAGAAGAACCTCATTGAGATACTTCAACCATTTTCCCTCTGCTTCTTTCATCTGTTGCAGTGCAATCTGTGAAAATGGTGGAGGCGATGTAAAAACGACCGAACCGAAGTTCGCGGGCTCGTGGAAGCTCTTCTCCAGAGGTGCCCAACTTGCCAGCTCTCTATGGAATAGTTCCTGCCTACAGAAATTTGCTCGCCACTCCAAAGGCGTATGTAGGGATAGGGGAAAAGATGAAAAGGGAATGGCAATTTCAGCCTGCCATCTATCTGGATACTTCTTCACCTTCCCTTCCCAATCCGCATTCCACTTAACATCCTTGACAAGCTCGTCCTGCTGAGTTCCGAGGGTATTGAGGATGAAGTGGTAATAAATTGGTGGCTCGGGTGAAAGGAAAATCTCAAGGCAGTCATCCTGCCAGACATCAACATCCCTCTCCTTCTGATTCGCCACCACTTTGTCCATCCTGTCCTCATAACAGATAAAGGCAATATAAAGGGTTGAATCATCATAAGTAAGAAGAACCTCCGTCCTTTGTGTGGGAGAATCGGACTTGCCGAGGAGATGGTTAAGCGTGATTTTCTCTGCCGAAGCCCAGCAAGGCTCGTTGAGGTCACCATCTATTATAGGAACCTGGTCAGTTTTGCTCAGCCTTATCTGTGGTATCTGGGCAAGGAGGGAGAGGCTACCCAGAAAAATAGGAAGCAAAAGGCTATATTTAAACATAAATATCCCTCCTTTCCTTATTTAAAGGATTTTATATTGAAGGCTGAATTCAATCTAATTAAATTTTACGGAAATGCGCTTCCTCCCCAAACATCGAAAAAGCTTCTATCACCAGCCGGACCTTTGCAATCGGGGATAAACATATGCACATACCCTTTACCAGCTATCGTTTGTGAGCTCAACCACTTGGCGTGTCCATCGCAGAAGATCAGATTAGAGCCACCCACATGGCGAGTATTCTTGCTCCAACTCCTCCTATTAGGGTCGTCCTTATTGCATTTGATGTTTTGGCAGGCGTTAGCCCAGATCATCCTTGCTCCGTGCCAGGATATGAAGTTAGCGGAATCGCCCCAGACGACATAATCTGCCGGCACATCAAGGTCAGCCATCTTAACGGGCTTGGCACCACAGGCGATGAAACCCGTGCAACGAAGGATACATTCGTTCATTCCAATCCCAAAGGGTTGTTTTAAGTAGGGAAGGAATTCCGGAGGGAAGAGAAGACCATTACAGCACCCGTGAATGATGCCATTGTCATCAACCCAACCAACTAATAGTAGATTTCCAGGAGCGGAGGGACAGAAGTAGACACCTGCGTTCTTTAGGTAGGGCATTATCTGTCCCATCGGCGTATCGGTAACAGGACTGCCATGTCCAGGTGCACAGCAGTAGGTTGATACGGGAAATGTTTCATCCCAATCCTGCACATAGAGCATAGTGGCAGTGGCTATCTGCTTTGCGTTGGAAAGGCAAGCAGTCTTGCGAGCTTGCTCACGAGCCCGGCTAAATACAGGAAACAGGATAGCGGCGAGGATAGCTATAATTGCTATCACTACCAACAGTTCTATCAATGTAAAACCCCTTCTTGAGGACATCTCCGTTTCACCTCCTTTCTTTTCAGATTTTAAAGATGTTAAACCGCCAAACAACATCGCTTCCTTCAATCCTTTTTGGTTTCCCTTTATATACCCTCTAAAAATTGTGTCAATATAAAATCAACAATTTGTCAAAAAATTTTCGCCGTATTCTCAAAATTTTGTTGGCAAACCGATGATGAGACAGAGGTTATTCCTTTGACATCGGATTAGATGGATATTAATCTCAAAGAAAAAAGGAGGAATTTCAAATATGAAAGTAAAAGTAGCGACAGTTTCTATGGCGCTGGAGTTCAGGAAAGCCAATAGCATTGATGATAACCTTAAATACATTGAGGCTGTGCTGGAGGAAATGGAGGGCATAAAGCCCGACATCGTTGCCTTGCCCGAGGTATTCCCTTATGTAGGAGTACCCATAAAAGCAGGGGATATAAAAGACTCCGAACGAGCAAAAGAATTTTTAAGTGAAATGGCGAAGAAACACAGGGTTTATCTCACCGGCTCAATTTATGACAATAGGAATGGCAAAATCTTCAACACCTGCCTCCTATATGACAAGAAGGGAGAACTTGTTGGTAAATATGATAAGATACATCCAACCGAGCCGGAAATGGAAGAAGGGGTAATCCCCGGGGCTGAGGAACAGGAACCGGTAGATACAGAATTCGGAAAGATAGGATTCCAGATTTGCTTTGATGCAAACTGGTCCCACTACTGGAGGCAGCTCGTGGAGAAGGGGGCAAAGATGATTATCTTTTCCTCCGCTTACCCCGCAGGCAGAGTTCTAAACTCCATTGCACTTCTCAACAATGTTTACATAGTGGCTTCAACCTGGGAATTGAAATCGGGAATTATAGACAATATGGGCAGATGGCTTGTTAAGACTAATCGCTTCTCCTTCTGGGTATGGGAGAATATAGAGATAGATAAAGGTGTTTTCCATTGGGATTTCCAGGAAGAGAAAACGAGGGAGATAAGGCGGAAATACGGAGATAAAGTGAAGATTGAGACCTTTGCCGATGAAGCACTATTCACCATTGAGCCTCTCACCGATGAATTGGATATTGAGGAGATAATCCAGGAATTCAAGCTCGTCCGCTACAAGGACTATCTCCAGAGAGCGGAAAGAAGGCAGAATGAGAAACGGTTTGAACTAAAATGTTGAGGCGTAGATTAGTTCAACGAACTCCATAGTTTTATAGGCATCCAAGAGGTTCGTAGCGGGTTGTTTTTTCTCCTTGAGACATTCTATGAAGTGTTTGTTTTCGAAGTAAAAGCCAGCATATTTGAATAACTCATCGCTTCCTGCCGCCTCCTGGGTCTTCAGGATTTCGGGTTCTTCCGAGTTATCCTTGAAGAAAACCGCTTCTTTCTCCGGGTCGGCGAAGGCGATGATTCCCTTCCCATGCATTTCTACCGAGTAGATTCTCTTCCCGCTCGTCCAGTTAGTGGATAGGATTCCCGTCGCTCCCGAATCAAATTCAATTAGAGCCAAGAACATATTGGGATAATCGGCGAAATTGTTCTTCACTATGCTCTTCACCTTTTTGGGTTCGCCAGCCATCCAGCGAAGCGTGTCGAGGGAATGGATGACATCGCAGGTCAAAAGGTCAACTGCTCCTTCGTAATAGGGTGGAAGCCCGATGTGATGTTTGAAGAAATTCGCCTGACAGTGCACCATTCCTCCCCTCTCATCTATCCTTCTCTTCGCTTCAACCATCACAGGAGCATATCTTCGTTGAAAACCCACCATAGTGATTGTTCCCTTTTGCTCAGCGAGCTGGGCAAAACGTTTAGCTTGATGGATAGTTATTCCCGGTGGTTTCTCCATAAATACATTCAATCCCTGAGAAAGGCAGAAAAATGCAACATCAAACAAGTGGTGGGGAGCAACGATTATATAAACTGCATCAGGAGCGGTTTCCTCAATCATCTTTTTGTAGTCGGTATAAACCTTTTCTATTTGGAACTTCTCCGCCGTATTCCTTGCTCTTTCGTATATTAGGTCGCATACGGCACAGAGCTCTACATCCTCTATCTCCTTAAGGGAGGGAAAATGCATCATATTGGCAAAACCTCCAGCGCCTATGACCGCAACTTTGACTTTCATTTCAGTCCCTCCTTTTCAAATTCTTCCTTTACAGTTTCAAGGATTCTTTTCGCTATGCGGAGCGCGTTCTCCGCGTCCTCAAGAATATATGCCTCATAGGGTGCCGCTGGTGGGGCAAGTGCATCAGGATATCTTGTAGGGATATATAATCTATCCAAGATACCTCCCAACCGAGCAATCTCCCTAAATTTCCCATTGAATTCGGCGCATCTTTTTGCCAGCACCTGTATTGAATGTTCTCCCCAAGGTGACCTGCCTGTTCTATGAATTAGGTAGGCTTTGAGCGCTTTTTGAGAAGCCTGCTCGCTCATAAAGCAAACATCCGAATAAAAACCCGCGCTCATATTATGCTCCGCCACCTTCAAATCGTGTTCAGCCTGACGCAACCACCTAATAGCTTCCTGCTTGCCCTTTTTCATAAACTACCCTCCCTTTCTCAATAACCTCAATGGCGAAAGCGTTCTTTTCCTCAAGCATCCTCTCCCACTCTTCAGGGGTATAAACGAAGACATCCACTTTCTCCACATCTTCACCAAGAAGTTCCCAGACCTCTATGAGCCTCTCTATAAATCGCTTCGGTGTTTGCTTTATCACCACGAGGTCAAGGTCGCTGTATTCATCCATATCCTCGGTACCATAAGAACCGAAAAGGATGATTCTCTCCGGCTCATATTTCTTTAGGCGTCGCAAAACTTCTTCCAGTTTGTCCATTCCTTCTCTATAATAATGAACAATAAAAATATGGACAAGATTCTTTTGCTTGCTTTTCTTATCCTCACTACATCGCTGGGTTTTCCCTCAGAAGCGAGTAGAAGCAAAACCCCTCTTTTTCATAGTGATTTTCTAATCCCTGCTGGTAAATCCCTCGTTCTTCGTTACTACAAAGGAAAGATAGTTGTTGAAAAGGACCCCCTAAATTTGACCGATACCAGCCGGAAGGCAATCTCCATTTCTCCCAAATGGCTTAAAATCCCTCTTACCGATAACCTTTCTCGGCTCAACCCCGATTCCCAGGAAAAGTTCGCAAAACTTATCCTCAATTGCCCTGATAAGAGATTCATCGACGAGGTTGCCTTTTGCGTAGCCCACATCTCAACCGAGGTGCTGGAAAACCCCTCCTTTGATCCCTCCTTGATAATTGAGAATGTGAGGCAAATCTACGAGTCTGATAAGCTCCTTGATTTCGTTCAACTGGTGGAGAAAAAAGACTATACGACCACTCGTTACAGATTGATTAAAGAAGGGAAAATCATCAATTACGAATTACCAAGGGATTATTATTACTGGTTCATCGTCCATCCCCAATTCTTTACTGAAATCCCCAAAAAGGTCAACGGCTATTTCTGGAGGGAATATTTCCTCAATCGCTCGGAAGAAGGCTACCCGAAGCTGAGGGACTACCTGATAGGGGCGGAAATCCTCTGGAATTGCAAACCGCTCGGCATTTCACACGCCGATTTGGAGAACGATGAAAACATAAAAAGGTATGCCTTAGCGAGGATTGGGCTCTGGGTTATGAAGCAGTTACCAAGCCAAAGAGCCTTGAGAGGAAGACCTTTACAACCGATAGAGGTCCTGCTGGGGCATGGTGGTTCCTGCACGGAGAACCAAGCTGTGCTCACCGCCGCTTTAAGGGCTTGTTTAATCCCTTCTGCTTATGCAAGAAACTTCACGGATAATCATGAGTGGGTTGGATTCTTTATGCTTAATGAATGGCACTCTATACAAACAGATATGGGCGGTGCATCTTTACATATAGACCTTCCTCAGGGAATATCCTACGACAAGGATTTCGGCGGGACAAAAGAACTATCAAGCGTTTCACTCGTCCGTCCCGATGGCTACATAATTGAAACAGTGAACCAACACTCAAAAACTATAAAAGTAGAAATTCAGGTCGTCGATGGAGAAGGGAATCCCCTTGATGGAGTTCCAGTAATGGTTTTTACCCCTTACTATCCCAGGACAACGGGTGAATGTGATGCCCTTGCCACATATGGCTACACTGACATCAACGGCAAATGCCAATTCACCCTTGGACAGAACAGGGATTACCTGATAGCTGTTGCGGGCAATACCTTTTCCATAAAAAACGCCGAAGAGGGAAAGTTTTACAAATATAGGTTTACTCTGAATAGGGGGAAGGGAAGCTTGCCAATGATAAAATGGACACCATTATTGGGAAATGGCAACGAACCTCGCCTTGTGGTGGAATGTAATCCGAGGTCTTATGTGCTTTATGGTAAGAACCTCTTGCCAGATTTTCGCAGACCGGAGGTACGCCCCCTTTTCGCCCAAATCATACCCGGGGGTAGGCTGAAAGTCATCCTATGCGATAAGGCAAACTACTTAAAATTTAGAGAAGGGAAAGCATTTTCCGCTCAGGTCTACGATATAAACAGTGCGAAGGTGATTTTAACTCCGCCAATACCCTGCGAAAAGGAGTTTTATCTTGTCTTCCACAACCCACTTAATACGGCAACTGTAGAAACTGTGATACGCATTCAGCAGAAAGGTCAACACCATTGAATGAGTAATTTCGTCTGTCTTGCAAAAATTTTTGTAGTTGTTTAAAATTTTCTTGACAGATAGAGAAAAAGTATGGATAATGGAAATGATTAAAAAATTGTTGCACAATCTCTCTTTGTGTGGTAAAATGTGATTGGAAACCATCCCTTCTTAGGGTGGAATAAAAACACAAGGAGGGATTATTTATGTTGAGCAAGTGGTTGTTGGTGTTGTCTGAGAAGCTACACGCGCCCACACCGCGCGCGCGCGCGGCGGGGGACTTTGTAGCTTCCTACTGACCCTGTTTCTCGGGGTCGCCCTCGGTATGGCTGACCCCATATCAGTTGACCTTCACGCTCGCTGGGCGCCTGATTATACTATATCCCCTCCATCCTGGCAATGCGCCGAGGGAGGTGCTACAGTGGCGGGAGAGGTAGAGTTTCACTTCGTTGCTAACTATCAAGCTGGACCAATAATGCAGGTAAATTGTCAGAAGATCGAGATTATAGAACAGACCGATGTGCATACTCCAGACAGCCGAGTTCTTGAGTTAGCTTTCGCCAAAACATTGCCACCTCCCAATTATCCCCCACCCAATATCTCCAACCATTGTTCTAATCCCCCGAGCGCTGGTTTTGGTATGTATTATATTTGCGCAACAAAGAAGGAACAAACCCTTTCCTGTCATAATGTTGCCTACAAAGTGAGGGCAACTTATCAATATATCCTTGCTGGCCCTCCCCCTCGCGTAGTGGGTCCCTTAACTATAGAGAGAACCTTTATATTCGGCAATTTAATAGTCATCGCCCAACCCAAGATTCTCAAATGGGACCCAGATAATCCCGCTATCTGCGATACGACTTTCTCCTACTCCCTCTCAAGCGCCCAAAAGAAGAATTGTTCCGTCACAATAAACATCCATAATCTTGATGTATTGGATAACGAAGGCAAGCCTTTGCTCGTCTATCAAACTACACTGACCAACCCTTGTCCTGGTAATTATAGCTTCACTTGGGATGGAACAGCTAATCAAACCCCTTATCCCCCAAACAATATCGCTCCAGCTGGCTTATATACATTTGACATCATCGTCCAAAGCTCTTGCCCCTATGACGGCGACAAAATGCGTAGCTCCGCTTTGAAAATCGCAGGACACGAGGTCAATGAACCAACCGAGGAAATAACGAAATACGAGATAAAGTATCTCCTCCAAGATACAAAGAAGGCTTCCCAAGCGGGAGTAGAGCTTTACGATATAGATTTGGGCAGTATGATGTCCCTCCAAGGACCCAGCGAAATTTCGCCCACCTGGAACAACATAGAATTGGAGGAAACAGCGGTTGATATGAGCAAAGGAGGCCCACATATCTTCCTTTTCTGGGCTATAGATGACCATAAAGAGACGGATAAAGCCCATAGATGTAAACCAGCCTTAGAAGTGATCGATAAAAAGCATGTTCATAAATGGAAGACAGAAGTTAATAAGAGCGATGAATTCAAGATGACACCACCTAATATAACGGTAGATAAAGAGTATATACGGGCTAGCGACGATGACAAAGACAGGATAGTGAAGATAACCATCGCTAAAAAGGAGGACAAAGATAAATGCACCCTTACTGACCCAGCCTGCTCCTTCCCCAATGGAGTGGCGAAAAATTTAATCAAAGTGGTCAATGGGGAGGGTGGAACAGGCAAATTCGGCGAGCTCGATGCGGAGGGAAATTTCATCCCTTGGAATGAATGGAAGGAAATAGAATTGAAAGACGATTACACATATATTTATTATAAGTGTCCAGATACCACAGGTGTAATCACTCTTACTTTCACATTTGACGACATACCGATGGCAGATGACCCAGCCAAACCTCAAAGGTTAAACCCGATAAATACTTTTGATGACGAACCAATTACAGCTGATGTGAAATTAACCGTCTGGGATTTCACAATTGGCGAAATCTCCCTGATGCCATCCTGGAATACCTCGATAAACCTAATCCTAAAAATACTACCCCCAAAAGACCATAATGGTAATTCCTTGTCTGCTCCGATGCAACTTGTCCTTTATTCCTCGATGGAACCCGAGGTTTGCAAGAATAAGACTATATCCTCTATACTTCAAGACCCCAATTTAAGCTTAGGTATACCCGAGGATAAGAAAAACAAACCTTGGGATTTTATGTGGGACTTGCAATTTACTGAAGAGCAGGATGACTTCTCTATATCAAGCACAATATCTTACCCTCCCCAGAGGAATATAGCGAATTCAAAGGAGCCCAAAACAAGCGCTTATATAAAAATTGATTGTTGGGATTACGGTGCCCACGGATACATAGTAGCTCAAGCGAACATTCCGAACATTGGGGTTGTTCTCGCTCACGCTCAAAATAAGCCCAAGAAGTATTATGCCGAAATTCCCGTTGATGAAAACGATAATTATATATCCGATTCCTGGGCTTATGACAATGGAGGAGCAAATGACGACGATGATAACGACCCCTCTTACGGCACCAAAGGGGATGGCATTTCCCGATATGACGAGTATAGGGGATTTTTCGCAAACGGAGTGCATATAAGAACCAATCCAAATGCGAAAGATGTTTTCATCTATGATGAGAATAACCTGGGCATAGGGTATTTCTCAAAAACCGGGTTAACTTATCATCTTAATCCGGAGCCAAATGATGACCACAAGGTCACACGCTACGATTCCACCGGCCACCTCGGATATGACCAGTTCTATATCCGGCTTAAAGAAGTGCAGAACGAGTTATTCGATCCAGAGGGGAACATGGTGTCAGGGAGGTGTACGGGCTTTCTAGGGGAAAATGTCTCTTCAGTTTGTCAGATAGACACTGCACATCTGGAGCTTCTATATCCAGGAAGTCCTGATGCAAAGCCCTGGATAATTGCTCACGAGCTTGGTCATGCGGTGACACTTGATTGGAGAGAGTGTAGCGTTGGCTGGTGCATAATGCAACAGAGGTATCCTCGTTATATATATTGTGAGGTTTGCAAATCCCTCATCAAACTTCATCCCTAAAAAGGAGGTGACAATGATGAAAAGGATTGTGTTATTTATCTTTTTGGTGTCTATCCTTACCAGATGGGTTTTTCCCCAACAAAGGGAACCGAGCTATCCGGGACAAGACCCCATAGTGGAGGAGGCTATTAGAACGTTAGTAGACGGACGACCAACGAAGGATCTTTGGAGTGTATGGCTGAAGATGAAACAGTTGTGGGAGATTGCAGAAAATCAAGAAAGTAAAGTTATAATAGGTTGGTTGAGAACCTGGATACCACACCCGTTTGATAATTGGCCATCCTGGGTATTCAAACGATGCTTTTGCCCACATCTCCTTTCCCCCGAAGAAGGTCCAGGTCTTCCGGAACCCCCCGAGAAGGATTTTCGTTGCTTCTTTTACGACCCGCTTTACGTTCCTTATCTGAAGGCAATTGGACGCTACGAAGAAGCATTAGAGCGCTTCAGACAAGGAACTTTACCGATACTTTACAAGGAAGTTTACGATTATTTTGAAGGAGAGCGGTCCCGTCTTTTTGAAGATGCCGAGAAGTATGACCCGGATATAACTATAACCTGGTTATATTCACATTTTTATGGGAGAGTTTATTATTCAACCACCATCAAAACCGAAAAGGAATATAGGGTTTGGTTGGATAATATACTATCGCACGAAACATTAGCAAGGGTATCTCACCTCAAGGATAAACTATCGGAGAAAGATTTCGACGAACTCTATAAAAAAACGAGGACTCAGGTTTATTTATTGGAAGATTATAAAGATTATGAGGGTAAACCTCGCGCATTTTCTGACCAGCCAACTACCTACCTTATAGCTTTACTATCCAAACGTTATTACGAGAAAGGAGATTTGGCTACTGCCATTTATTACGCCGAATGGCATCTAAGCAGAGAGGATCCAGTCACTTGGGGTTATGTAGATTCTACAACAGAAACCATAGATTTAAGCGCTGTAAAGGTATGGAGAACAAGATATTTAAAGAAGTTAAAAGCCGATGGTGAAGTTGATAAGCTATACCCTTTTATCTACATAGAGGATAAGCCACTTGACCCAAGAAAGGGCTTCACAAAGAACGGAGAACCCTATGTCGCCGTTTTCCCATTCTGCAAAGCTCTAAACAAACCTGCCGAATGGATAAGGAAAGGGAATCTCTTAAGGATAAAAAATGATAGCGAAATATCAATAGCAAATATAAAAGGGCGATGGAAAATCTATAGTGATGAAGGCGTGAAAAAGATAAACGCCTATCTCAAAGAGGGAGAGATTTATCTTCCCCTGAAGGAACTCTGCCAGCTTCTAAATTTAGAGCTCCAATGGGATGAGGAAACCTTCATAGCAAGGGTCTTCAAGAAATAATTTAAAGCTTTAAAAAGACCAAAAGACGAAAAACTGGGACGGGGGCGTAAGCCCCCGCCCCTTTCTCTCTGAAAATTTGCAAAAATTTTTGTAGTTGTTTAAAATTTTCTTGACAGATAGAGAAAAAGTATGGATAATTGAAATGATTAAAAATTGTTGCACAATCTCTCTTTGTGTGGTAAAATGTGATTGGAAACCATCCCTTCTTAGGGTGGAATAAAAACACAAGGAGGGATTATTTATGTTGAGC
>JACIXQ010000059.1 GCA_014360465.1 bacterium | reverse complement strand
TCTTCTAAGCTAAGATAGAATTCTACCTTTAGGGGATGATTAGCGCGGAAATGCTCCACAAAATCGTCAAATTCTCCCCCTGCTCGATAGAAGTTAGCTGGATTTAATTGATAAATCTTCTCCCTCATCTCGTTATTTATTTTGATGGCTTTGAAAATTATCTTCTCTCTTGCTGGTTTTTTCCTTTCAAAGAAACATATGCAGACATTCGTTCCCGTGAATTCAAAGATTTTTCTCTCAAAAATTACTGCTTTTTTAATGGTATAGAAGGGCAGAAAATCGTTCCTGATTTTGTTTGAAACGGAGGAACCGAAAAGGAAGTTGGTAGGGATTATGTAAATCATTTTCTCAAGCCCTGCTCGCAAATCATTTATCAAAGCAATTTGATAGAGATCTTGATAACCCTCGTTCCTACCCTGAAAATATTGGAGATTTCTTTGGGAATTTTTTACGATATAGCCAATATAGAGATAAGGCGGATTGGTAATGTGGAAGGGTGGATATTTTTGCTCTTTGATGAAGTAAGGGAAATCCTTCAATGTATCTCTGCATTGGATGTTCTCACGCGCTATTTCGGGAGGGATTCCGTACCTTCCTGCCTTGGCTATGCATCTATCTACCATTTCTTTTTGGATATCAAATAACAAGATATGTTCTTTAAAGAACTCTATTCTTTCATTTTCTGGAACCTCATCAAGAAGTGGCAAGATAAGATTTCCCTCACCTGCGAATAGGTCCACCCAAAGATATTTATATAGAATATCTTTTACTTCGGGTAAAATAAATTTTTTAAATATGTCTATAGAGGTAAGATGGGCACCAAACTCCCTCCGCTTCTTGCCAGAGGGATATACAACTCCTACATCTCGCACATAGATCTCTTTGTCTTCTGCCATTCCGTCAATAATATCTTGTGATGATTTGTTGGGAAAAATATTTTTCAATAAAAATTATAACTTGCTTTTCTAATTTCGTTAACAATTATTTTTTAAGTAGTATACCACATTATTGCTTTTTTACCATAGCCTACTTCATTCTTCTTTGTATCGTATCCGCTAAGACATTCCTTTTAGCACTTTGCGATAATGAACTTTTTCGTCTCTCCAATTGAACTTATAAGCTCTAGAAAGCCTATTATTCAATAAAGCCATATAAAAATAAAAAATTTTTGCCGAAATTTTAAATTTTTCATCTAATGCCCAAGAGGGATTATAATATAGACGGAGGTGAAGATCTATGAAAATGCTCAAAATATTTGCCAGTTTGTTTGGAGCGATTGGGGTTTTGCTCTCGGCGACTCTCCCATCGGATGTGGAAGCTAACCTGGATAGGATAATGAACACGCTGGCAGCTTATGATACGACGAAGTTGGAGTTTCAGCTCAACGCCCAACTTGCTGGGTTGAAAGCTACAGCGGATGGCGTCGCCTATTATGATAATTCGGGAAAATTCAGGATTGAGATAGCAAAGCTGGTCTATCTCGTCAATGATGGTAAGAATTTCTGGTTCTACACCCCGCTTACAAACGAGTATTCCCATGGCGAAATGCCCCTCCAAGACATCATAAGGTTTACTTCCCCAGGACAGACCAATCCAACCTTGGGTCCATTTCTTTCCTTCATTTTGAAGCAGATATTCACGAGTGAGGATTTCGCCCTCCAGTCTGCCACCGTCCAGGAGGAAACAATAGAAGATAAAAAAGCAATTGCTTTAACCTTCGTCAGCAAGAAGGGGTTCCAGGTGAAGATATGGGCGGATGGAAATAGCTATAATCTTCTTCAAATCGGCTTGATGGCAAAGATAGGCGAGGAGATATTGACGGTTTATCTCAAAGTGATAAGGATTTCCCTGATGCCAAGCCTGCCGCCCAACTTATTTGTCTTTACCCCGCCACCTGGCGCGAAAGAAGCGAAGGGGAAGAAATGACAGTTTAATGAAAAATATGCGATAAGAAGAAAAAGTGACAAAGTGATTGTGTGAGGGGAAATATTCGGGATGGATTTTATAGAATTCCTATATCTCGTCCTATTCTTTTTGTTTCTTCTCGTTGTTCTCTTTTTCGGCGTCAGGTGGGTATTGCCTGACTTCTATCCGGGAATAAGGAGCAGGTTATCAACCTGGTGGAGCGTAAACGAGGAGGAAACAAAGAAGCGAATCGCTCAGCGCTATGGTCTACTCTTTCTCTGGGATGAGATTGAAGATTGGTCTCAATGGGCTTTTGAATGCCCGGAAAGAATAAAGCAAGTGTTTCCAACAGAGGATAGTTTGATAGTTGGAACTGAAAGGAAACTATATTTTTTGGACAGGGAAACGGGTGAGCTTGGGCAGGAATACGAACTTGATAAGCCATTTATGGGTATGTATATTGATGGCGACCGACTCTACCTTTTTCTCAAAGGCGAAGTACTATGCCTGCCACCCTATCTTCTTCCCATCTGGAAGACTTCTATCCATTACGACAATTTTCTTCTGGACAATGAGCGTCTCTTTCTTTGGGATAGCGTATCTCACAAGTTCCATTGTTTGGAGAAGTCAAGCGGGAAGGAACTATGGAGCAGACTTGCTTTGCTTTTCTTCAATTTTTATGATTGGACACAGGACGAGGACAACCTTTACACATTGGGGAGTAGATTCGTGATAGCCTGGAGAAAGATTGATGGAACGGAATTGTGGAAATTCAGGAGGGAGGAATGGAGCATATTGAGTGGGAGGGCAGGAATGGGTAGCATATATGTCTATGACCATCCATACGATAGATTTTTCTGCCTTAATAAGAATGGAAAGAAGATTTGGGAGAAAAATGTGGGAAGGACTTATTGGACTTATCTTGAGCAGGTATTTGAAGAGGCAACATTGTTTAAGGCTTCTATTCTTCCCCTTGGAAGAGGGGTCTTATTGGTGACAGGAGGTGAGGTTTATCTTTTTAAGGGCGATGATGGCAAATTAATATGGCGTTCGGTTGGCTATATCCCTCCTGGAGTGAGGTTGGGAATAGTCACATATAGCTCAATATTGTATCAAGAAGGAGAAAGGTTCGTCTATTTTATGGGGAACTTTCAGATTGAGGATGTTTGGTGGGTACATAGGGTAAGTTTGGCTGATGGGGAGGTATTGAGAATAACGCGCAGCCCTTATTTAAGCACGATAAATGCGGATAAGGAATTTTTATACCTTGGCACTATTGATGGCAAACTTTATGCCTTAAGGAAAGAAACTCTTGGTGTTTAAATCGACGAGCTGGCTTTTCTTGGATAATACCAAGCATCGCTTTAAAAAATCAATTAAAAATTGAACTTATCAAGCGCCAGGATTGCTATATTTCTTACTCTTGAAATTTTTAGCTTAAACCTTGCCGTAAATTTTTGTCCTTAGCCCCTTTACACATTAAGGAGCAAACAAGAAGTTTTTAAAAATAGAGATGCTATCTTATTTCCAACCTATTATCTCCTTGACTCGGTCCATTTCCTTCTCATTTATGGGGGAGAGCCAGCCGACCTGGGTTAATTTGGCGAGAACATCCGCCCAGATGGCGTAATCTGAATCGGCGAATGGTTTGAAAACAACCCCTCCCCAGTCGGAGATATTCCCGAAATTCAGCTCTATCAATCTACGGAATAACTGCTCATCAAGCGTGGCTTTCAATTCCCTTATTATTCCACTTATCATCATTTGGAAAGCTTCCTGGTGGACTGTTGCTTGTGCCCTTGTTCCGTATTCTCCCTCTGAAACGAGAAGAGTGGGGATGAGAAGGGCGCGTAAAATCTGGCTATCCTGATATCTTATAGCCGATTCAAACATT
Organism: bacterium; assembly: GCA_014360465.1. Taxonomy (GTDB): domain Bacteria; phylum Armatimonadota; class JACIXR01; order JACIXR01; family JACIXR01; genus JACIXR01. Next base: position 12,646 of record JACIXQ010000059.1, on the reverse strand, counting down.
TCTCCCTTACCCTCCAACTTCTCAAATCTTATCTCCGCTCCACCAGAGTAGATGAGGGAGTTCCTATTTGGTAGGTCTTCAAGAATATGTTTCATCGCTTCTATGTATCTTTCTTCCCTTTGGTGAATTGGGCACCACACCGGTGTTTCCGCTTGGGGGAGGGTAATGAGCGCGAGGGGCGTTGCTTGCCTTTCCAGGTGGGTGTTCCAGAGGCGGATAAGGAGTTGTTTCATCAACCAGGGAGCGTATGCGGGACGAAGGAGGGAGTTGCCCCAGGGATTGCCGAATTCCGCTGAGAAAGACCATATTATGCAACGGTTAAGGGGTATCTCTATTTCCTCTTGCCCGATCCTTTGAACCACCCTTTTTATCTCTCCTTTATCGTTCATCTCTATGCCGTTGGGGTAAATCGTGACCGGATTGAGCACTCTTATCCTTTTCCAGACGATTCTGTTTTCGATGGATTTATAGGTTATTTCACCTATTGCGAAGCCCGCCCAAAGGGCGGAGAGGAGGTCTTGCACAACATCCCAGAGTGAGCCTTCCATATATTGGAGGGCGAAGTTGACGAATTTCTCCAAATCGGGATAGGAGGGATTTTGATAGCCGATTAATCGGGAGAGGATGGAAAGGCGGATGAACTCTATCCCTGCTTTAACCGTGGGGTCGGAACGAATCATCCTCCAGTAGATGGGGAGGTCTATTTCATCCTGATAAAGGGAAAGTGGCGATGGTAGTGGAGAAAAAGAAGAAAAGGGGATGAATGTTCTTTGTTTTATCAACCTTTTCGCCTCGCTTTCTAAAAATTTAAAAAAGAGAAAGAGATTCCTTGACTACCCCACAACTGAAAAGTTTTAGAAAGATATTATAGCAAGTTGAAAAAGAAACGTTCGGTGCAGGTAAAAGCCCTTCGCATCAACAATTCTCTAATATTTCGTGGAATGGAACACTGGTGAATAAATAGCTTAGATCAGTTTTTATTGGATTCTACAACTACTTGCTCATAGATTTGAAAAGCGGTATTATAAAAGTGATATGGAATACAAAACGATAAAAATTAAAAGGGAAGGTGTTTCATCCCTTAATAATTTTCTCCGGGAGGTCTTCGGGTCCTTTCCGAAAAGTGATATGTATTTTGAAGTAGAACAAAACGCTCTGCTTCTCTATCTTCGTCAGCTTAATATGGTAGATTTTAGAAAAAGAGTACAAGCGTTTATTGCTGGGACGGATTATCAGTTGGCGAGGGAAATTCTTCAAGAAGTTCTTCATAAAATAGAGAGCATCGGTAGCTATGGATTGAAAGGAAGAAAAAGGTTATTTGTAGGCTATAACAGGGAAAGAAAAGTTAGGGATAGGCAGAGAAAGGAAATAGAGAGGGGGGATTACTTCTACGCAAGTGATAATGATTTCTCACCATTGAATAACGAGCTACCTATGGAATTCGCTAATCGCATAATCGTGGGAGATAGTGAGGAAGTTTTGAAGAAATTCCCTGATAATTGTGTAGACCTAATCTTTACATCACCCCCATACAACTTTGGTTTGGATTATGAATCTCATAAAGATGGTATAGAGTGGGAAAAATATTTTGATAAATTATTCGCTATTTTAAAAGAGTGTATCAGGGTACTTAAGTATGGCGGACGAATTGTTATTAATGTTCAACCTTTATTCTCCGATTACATTCCTATTCACCATATAATCTCCAATTTCTTTATGCAGAATAAGCTTATCTGGAAAGGAGAAATAATCTGGGAAAAGCATAATTATAATTGCAAATACACAGCATGGGGAAGTTGGAAAAGCCCGAGCAATCCCTACTTAAAATACACTTGGGAATTCCTTGAGGTTTTTTGTAAAGGGTCCTTGAAGCACGAGGGAGACCCTCGCAATGCGGATATTAGTGGAGAGGAGTTTAAAAAATGGGTTTATGCGAAATGGGAGATTCCCCCTGAGAGAGATATGGAGAAATACGGGCATCCAGCGATGTTTCCCAAGGAGTTAGCTGAAAGGGTGATAAAGCTTTTCAGTTATAAAGGCGATGTGGTATTGGACCCGTTTAACGGCGTAGGAACGACTACTGCGGTTGCCAAGAGATTGGGGCGCATTTACATAGGAATTGATATATCTGAAGAATATTGCCGGAAGGCCGAAGAACGTGTTAGAATGACTCCTCAAGAAAATCCCCTTTTTGAAAATGTGTGAGGATAAAGCCGAAAAGGAACTGAGAGAAATCCAAGAGGAGTATGAAAGAGTAATCAGAGGCGTTGAAAAAGAAGCACAAACCTCAAAAGGAAGGGCTTACGGTGGGTTCATTAGGGCTGAAAAGGGTAAACTGGTAGAAAAGATAGGTAAGGATTTGATAAGAATAGCTTGGAGAAGTTTATCTTATGACGAAGATATTTTGAAATTTGAAAATAAAATCATAAAAATACCCATCAGAGAGGGATATATTGAAAAGGTCAGCAGTTTGGAAGTAAGGGAATACATAAAGAAACACATCAAGAAATTCTATTACCCACTTAAACCAGATATACAGGTAGTCATTAAAAATGAATTAGCCATCGCCCTGGAATGCAAAGCATATACTGAAAATGCGATGCTAAAAAGGATACTTGTTGTCTTCACATTATTAAAGCAGGTCCACCCTAAATTGGCTTTTGTATTACTTCAGCTTGAAAGCCAACTTGGAGGGGATTATTCATCCCCTGGTTCCCTGAAGTATGGTAGTCCTTCTACCCATACCCTTCTTTCCTACTTTGATATAGATTTGAATATCATCACCCTTTTAGAGGGAGAAAGAAGGATAGACCGCCCCATCCATAAGCCCGAGTTTTATAAGCCTCTCACAATAGAAAAATAGAGAGAGACCTTGGAGATTATAAAAGAAATAATAAGAAGGGTTTTATGAAAAGAATTGTATTTTTCCTACTATACTTTGTATTACCCACCTTCGCCCAACCTCCAATTTATGGAGAGAGGGGAAAGGAATTGAGCGATTTTTGGGGGAAGTCTCCCCACTACGAAATCACAGACCGCTACGAAAGAAGTTCTTTTCTTATCTCTACAGAACTTTCTCCCGCAATCCTTATCCATTCAAACCAGAGCAAAGTTCTTCTTTTCGCAAATATGGAGAAATGGGGGCTTTCCGCTCCAACCTTCTGCGCCCTACCCCTCCGTAATGGTATCCGCATAATCAAAAGGGGAGAAAGCATCCCATCTCCTTCGCAGTCAGCTCCCTGGCTTCTTTCCTGGTTCGCCGGGGCTGAAGGATGGGCAGAATGGGATGCTCCTATCCTTATCGTCCTCCAGCATCTCCCAAAGCTTGTTTCCCTGAGCGAAAAAGGGCTTTTACTTTCCTTTTCCAGGCAAGTGGGGGACATCGTTCTTATGCCCCTTTATGGCTACTACAAACCGCCCCAGCAGGGTAAGGATTATCTTGCTCAACACAATCTCCCTTCAAAGAATATCCGCCCCTGGCAATGGGAAAAAGGACTCCCGAAGGAGGTAGAAAATCGCTGCTATTTTCTCGGTCAAGTGCTTAGAGCTTACCCCCTTTACGCTGAGGAAAGATTTGCCATATCTGGAGATACCCTCATAATCAGGGAAAGTTTCAAGTGGCGCTACATAGTAGATGATTGGGGGACCAAACCGATTCGTTTCGCTCCTCTACCTCCCGTTCTCGCCCTTGCCCTTTGGGCGGGAAATCACAAATATTCGGAAAAACCATTCCCAATGCTCTTCTCCCACCCAATCACGGACCCTGATGTCTTCACGCCCTATGGTCCTTGGATGGGCATAACTAATGTTGATACCTATGAGGTTCGTTTTCCCCTTCTTAAATATGTTCACATTATGGAGGAGCCCAAACTTCCCGAGATTGATAACGCTCCAGAGGTGGTTAAGGAAGCGCTTAACTGGGTGGTTAGGAGGATGGGCGAGAAGTTCCAGGGTAAAGATTGGCAAGAAATATGGGACCACGGAGGAGCGGTGAATTATTGTTGGCAGGTAATGGGTGATAGATGGTATGCCAAGGCGATTCCCTATCTCCCGGAAGATGTGCAGGAGCGGGTGAAGAGGATTCTTGCTGAATATATGAGGAACTTCGTCCTTGATGAGAAGAATTATAAACCTTTCAAGGGAATGCTTCTCCTCGTAGGTCCGGGTATCGGGACTTGGGGAGGTTACGATGATGCTGGAAAATTCTCCTCCAATCTCCTTGAAACTTTGTGGTGCTATGCCCACTTTAGCGGTGATTGGGGGATAATAAGGGGCAGATGGGAAACTATAAAGAGATTCTTCATCACCCCTCTTGAATGCGATTGGAAGTCCTTTGGACGCTACGCAATTGCGGAGATGGGGGATGAGGCTGCCCCACCCTTATATATGGCTCGCCTCGCCTATATGGCGGACGATTACGATACTTACGCCTTTGCTTGCTATATCTTCGTCAGAGAGCTTGTCCACCATTATGTGAAGCAGGTCGGTGCGGAATATTACCGCTTGAATCAGCCCTGGCATTCTTCCGAGTTTATGCCGAAGGAGGTATATCTGACCAATCTCTGGGGAGATTTAGCGGGATGGCAAATAGATGGTCCCACCTATCCGAAAGTAACTGGTGAAAGGCAGTTCAACAACCGTTGGGTTAGGTTCTCCAGTGAGGATGTCGCTCGCTTCTATCGGGATATTCTGGGCAAAGAAGTTGCCGAGGAGATGGAACTGCTAACTAAGCGGGCGAAACAGGGGATAACTCCTTACACGCTCCACGAAGATACAGCTCACATCGCTCCTTCCATAATCCGCCTTCGCTCCTTGTTATTAAATGAAACTCCTGAAAAGCTTTACAGGCTTTCCCCTCCAAGCAAGTGGAATTTGGGGCGCTGTGCAGATGGAGTTGCCTTTTGTCTTTCCTTTCTTAGGACGAGTCACCCCCTTAGCTTTGTTCGTCTCATTCCCCAGCGCAATCCAACGAAGTTCGTTTTGGGGCTTGAAAGGGTTAGGGAATACACGGAGTTTCCCGCTCTTTGCCTTGCGATAGAGGGGAAGGGAAGGAAAGAGCCCTATATTCGTTGGTGGGGATGGAAGGCACCCCAAAGGGCAGATTTACCCAATGGAGAATGGTGGAGCTTCGGGGAAATCGTCTTCGGTGATGGCATTGAAAGTGAACTTGATTCCCGTTACCTGAACTGGAATACCTTTATGCTTTACTATTAGATTGAGCCTATAATAATTCTGCTCTTTCTCTAAGCTTTTAAGGGTTTTGGACAATTCATTTAAAGGGAAAAGCGCTAATAGAAAAGTTAACCTTCTCATCATATATATATAAGAATTAACTTGATTTATCCTTTTGATATACCATAATTTTTTATTATGAGCTACCGCAGTATCTTGATAGGTATATTCTGCGTTATACTCTGTGTAGCTACCGTTTGCTTTGCTGAACTTGTGACGAAATATATCCAGATTGGGATACTACAATTTCCTCCCGTTGTCATTGGGATGTTCACATTTGTCCTACTCCTTAACAGACTGGCAGGTAAGATTTCCCGTCGCTTTCATCTTTCTCCCCAGGAGATGCTGATAGTCTATTCAATGATGCTCATCGGCACAATGATTGCTTCCCGAGGGCTTTTGGAGAAGCTCATCCCGCTATTAGTATCCGAGAACTACTATGCGAATGTTCCGAATAAATGGGAAAAACTGTTTTTTCCCCACATAAAAAAATGGCTTATCCCCTGGGACCCATCTGGAGGACCTCAGCAAGAAGTTGCCAAAGAGTTTTACGAGGGGACCCTTTCCTGGACGAGGTGGCAGCATTGGTTGGGCAAGTGGGAAATACCTCTGATTTCCTGGATGATACTTGTCCTTCTCGTATTCTTCTCCCTTCTATGTCTTGCCTCTCTTCTGAGACGCCAATGGGTTGACAATGAGAAATTACCTTTTCCTCTCGTCCAGCTTCCTCTTGAACTCGCCAGGGACGAAGAAACTGGAACATTTTTCAGCAACCGCCTAACTTGGATAGGTTTCGCGATACCTGGCGTCATATTTCTCTATAATGGGATTCAGAAATTCCTTCCCTCTCTTCCCGAGATTCCCCTCCAATATGAGCTTAACCAGCACTTTACCACTCGTCCTTGGTCGGATATATTCTATACACCGATTTATTGTTCATTTGCTGCCATAGGCTTCTTCTACTTTTTGCCGACGGAACTCCTTTTCAGCCTCTGGTTCTTTTTTGCCTTCTCCCGCATTCAGGATGTTATTGCTTCCTCATTTGGTATGCAGATGGACAATATGCCCCTCTATCCCACTCACTTATTCATCGGGTATCAAGTAGCTGGAGCATATTTGGTGCTTTCAATTTATCTTTTTTATATCAGCATCCCATATTTCAAACAGGTCTTCAAGAATGCCATTGGCAGGAAGGTTCTGGATGATAGCAACGAGCTTCTGCCCTACAATGTGGCGTTTTGGGGGCTTGTGGTTTCCTTCCTGCTCATAGTTATCTGGGCTTATGTAGCAGGTTTATCCCTTTGGATGGCGGTGATGGAGTTTTTCGTTTATTTCTTTATAGTGGCGATAGTTATGGCGAGGAGCACCGCTGAGGCGGGTATGTTGATGACTGAGACATCATTCCGCCCCATAGATTTATATGCCATCTTTGCCTCAAAGAGCAGTTTGGGAGCCAAGAACCTCACCGTTCTTGCCTTTCTTGATGCAGTGTTCACAAGGGACCAGCGAGGGCTTCTTTTGACTGCCTTCCTTGATAGCTTGAAATTGGGAGATGGAGTGGGGATTAAAAGGAGGCAGTTCCTTCCCGTTTTTGCCGTTGCCATCTTGGTAGCTTTGGGAGTGGGAACGGTTTTCCACCTAATGATTCCCTATAAATATGGAGGGATAACCCTCTATGAATATGTCTATCAAGGGAATTGCCAGTGGGCTTTTCAGGACCATGGTCCGGCAATAGAATCCCATATATCCCACGATTGGAGGGCTCCTACATTCTTCGCTGTGGGAGTTGTTTTCACCACTTTCCTTGCGTTTATGCGTTTTAGATATTTCTGGTGGCCATTGCATCCTCTGGGATATGCCCTCTGTGCTTCCTGGACTATGATTGTCTTCTGGTTCCCTGTTTTCATCGCTTGGATAATAAAATCCTTCCTGACGAAGTATGGTGGTATGCGTCTGTTCGCAAAAGGACGCCCCATATTTTTGGGTATGATACTGGGAGAATTCTCGATGGCGGTCATCTGGACCCTGATCTCCTCTCTTACGAGGGTCCCTCCGCCGTTCTTCCCTTGGCCATAAATAAGAAAGGAGGTAGAGAGAACGATGGTCGAAAAACGGTTTTGGGGATTTATTTTGGGTATCCTTTGCTTATTCTTGTTTGGCTCCATATTGTGGGGAGCAAGTTCGCAAAAGAGCTATGTTGAATATGTGGATACGAGAATAGGTTCGGGAGGGGATGGAAGATGTTTCCCTGGTGTAACCCTTCCCTTTGGGATGACAGGATGGACGCCCCAAACCCGTAGGGAGGACCTCCCTTACCATTACAATGATAAGAAGATACAGGGATTTCGGGGCACCCATTTTCCCAGCGGTTCCTGTATGGGTGATTACGGTTGCATTACGGTGATGCCTCTTGTTGGTGAGCTTAGAACATTGCCCCAGGAACGGGCTTCCAATTTCCAACATGAAAAGGAAAAGGCTCAGCCGCATTATTATTCTGTCGTCCTTGACGATTACGGAATCAAGACGGAAATCACCGCCACAACGAGATGCGGATTTTTCCGCTTCACCTTTCCAAAATCGCAGAATGCCTATGTTCTGATAGATTTTCCCCTTGGCGGGGGCTACATAAAGGTAATCCCCGAAAGCCAGGAGATAGTTGGCTATAACGATTACAGGTTCAAAGGATATTTCTATGCTAAATTCAATAAGCCTTTCAAAGAGTTCGGAACGTTTAGAGGAAATGAAATCAAAGCTGGTAAAAACGAGGAGGAAGGTAGTGGGGCGGGAGTGTATATCAGATTTGATTCCGACCCAGATGAGCCGGTCCTTTTGAAGATTGGCACATCTTTTATCAGCCTGGAGCAGGCAAGGAAGAATCTTGAGAAGGAGCTACCAGATTGGAATTTTGAAAAAACGGTCAAGGAGGCAAGGGATATCTGGGAGAAGAAGCTGGAGAAGATAGAGATAGAGGGAACGGATGACGAGAAAAAGGTTTTCTACACAGCCCTTTATCACTGTCTCGTTTTGCCAAGGATTTTCAACGAGGATGGCTATTATATGAGCCCATTTGATGGGAAGATTCATAAGGGAAACTATTACGAGGATTATTCCCTCTGGGATACCTATCGTGCTGAGCATCCACTTCTCGTCCTTATAGAGTCTGAGGAAGATGCCAAAATGATAGAGGGACTTATAAGGATTTTTGAGGAGGGGGGTTGGATGCCGAAATGGCCTAATCCGAGATATACCAATGTTATGATTGGAACCCATGCGGATTCGGTCATTGCCGATGCATATGTAAAGGGTGTAAGAGGTTTTGATGCTAAGAAGGCTTATCAAGCTATGTGGAAGGATGCGATGGTGCCCGGTGGAGAAACGCCAGCGGGATATTATGAGGCAAGGGAAGGGATAGAGTATTATAAAGAGCTGGGCTATTGCCCTGTTGATAAAGTGGGGGAGGCTGTATCAAATACGCTTGAAGGTGCCTATAACGATTTTTGCGTTGCCCAGATGGCGAAGTCTCTCGGTAGGATGCAGGAGTATAAATATTTCCTTGAACGTTCCCTCAACTATCGCAATGTATTTGACCCCGAAACGGGCTTTATGCGAGGGAGATATTCCAATGGTGCCTGGGTTGAGGGAAAGGACCCCAATGTTTGGTATCCCTGGTTCACAGAAGCCAATGCCTGGATATACACATGGTATGTCCCTCACGATGTTCAGGGTTTGATAAATCTCATAGGCGGTAGAGAGAAATTCGTGGAGATGCTTGACAGATTCTTCCGGGAAGGGCATTTCGACCCGGGTAATGAGCCGAGTATGCAGGCTCCCTTTATGTTTGACTACGCAGGCGCTCCCTGGAAAACGCAGGAGTGGATAAGATACACGATGGAGAACCTTTTCAAGCCAACTCCTGATGGCATACCGGGAAACGACGATTGCGGACAGATGTCTGCTTGGTATATCTTCAGCGCTTTAGGTTTCTATCCCGTTTGCCCTGGTCAACCGACATATGAGGTGGGGAGCCCGATGGTTAAAAGAGCTGTAGTCCATTTGTCTAATGGCAAGGATTTGCTGATAATAGCCAATAATGTTTCTAAAGAGAACAAGTTCATCCAGAGGGCGGAGTTGAATGGGAAACCTCTAAATAGACCTTTTATCTGGCATCACGAGATAGCGAACGGCGGTAAGATTGAATTCTGGATGGGTGCCCAGCCGAACAAGAGATGGGGAGCTGACCCGAAGCTCGCTCCACCCTCTATAACGAATAAGGAACCGAAGTTGGAGTATTTGAGGTTCAATTTAAGTGAGAAATCGGTCGAACCGAACCAGCAATTCAACGCAATCGTTGAGGTCAAAAATAGCGGAGGGTTGGGAACACTTGAACTGAAGGTCTTTGTTGATGGGAAGGTGGTGGGCAGCAAAAAGGTGGTCCTTGGGGCGGGAGAGAAGACCAAGGTGGAAATTCCTCTCAAGTTGTTCGCCTCGGGCGAGCATATGGTTAGTGTAGGAAATCTGCCTCCCCAAAAAGTGGTAGTTAAGGAGAAACCTTTTTCCCTTGAGTATGAAAATTTGGATGTGATTAAAAGAGGTTCAAACGATTTCCTCGTAAAAATAGAGGTGAAAAATATAGGTGGGATAAAAGGAACGGGAGAAGTTGAGGTGAAGGTTGATGGTAGAGGTGTGATAAATCGCAGAATTGCCCTCCTCCCTGGCGAAGAAAAAACTTTGGATATCCCTATTTACATAAATGGTGAGGGAGTCCATAAGATAAGTTGTGGAAGTTTGGAGAAAACCGTTCCAGTGGGGAGGAACCTCGTTCTTTTCCTCAGCTTTGATAATATTCAAGGAAATATAGCAAGGGATTCCTCGGGTTTCGGAAACGATGCAATGATAAAAGGTGCAAGGCTGGTGGAGGGTAAGCTCGGTTCAGCACTTTCTTTCAATGGGGTGAATGATTTCCTGGAGATTTCCGATTCGCCAAGTCTCAATCCCCTGAATGCGATAACCATTGATGTGTGGATTTATCCCAATGATTGGAACGGAAACAGAAGAATAATCCAAAAAGGAATGCAGGATAACCAGTTTAGGTTGACTGCTGAGGGAGGTAGGCTGGTATGGCATATAGCGGGAGTGAGCAATGGCTTACTTGCGACCGATTTGCCTGCTACTAAGCAATGGCACCATATAGTGGCTGGATATGATGGGGAGAAGGGGATTATGTGGATTTGGCTGGATGGGAGAATTGTGGCGGAGAGGCGGGATGTCAGAGGTAACATACCTGTAAGAAATGAGCCACTTTTCATCGGAACAAAGAGAAACGATGCCCCACCCGGCGATTGGTTTAATGGTCTGATAGATGAGGTGAAAATATATGATTGGGCTGTTCCGCCAGGAGAACTTAAATGAAAGGTTATATTTGTTGCTTGTTCTTTTTCTATTGCTTTTTTCCACTGCCATATCCTTACCCACAAAAGAGGATGTTCTGAAATTGCTAAATAATCCTTTCCATCAAAGGCTTTTCCAAAATACCTATGAAAGTCTCCTTGACCGGCTTCATCCTGATGGTTATCTGCCAGAGTCGCTAACAGGAGCGTATGGAGGTGAGTTTCCCCGAACCCTTGGTCCTTATGTCTTTCTCCTTCTGGAGAATGGAGAACTGGAGAAAGCAAAGAGGGTTCTGAAATATGTACTTTCCGCCACATCCCTTGCCGGGATGAACCGTATCCCCCATGTTATTGGACCATCGTCCAGGGATTACGAGCCCATCCCCGACAAAGCCAATCCCGGTCAAATCCTCCATTATATTCCTCTCTATCGTCTTGACCGTCCCAATTACGGTGGTGCCCAACCTTTCCGGGCTGTTTCTAATAAATTGTGGGCTGTTGAGGTCTGGTTGACGAAAGATGGAGCGGAAGGAGAGCTCTCCCTTGAAGTAGCTCACCAACTGGAAGGGAATCCTTTGGTTTCAGTGAAACTTAAAAGTCAGGAGGTCAAGCAGGGTGGGTGGACGAGGGTGGTATTTCCTTTTCCTGTATCGTTAAAGGTTGGAAGCGAATATTTCATTCGTCTTGGTTTTGAAGGAAAAGGAACGATAATCTGGTGGGGATTGAGCGATGTTTTGGACAACCTCTTTGGCGGTTCATATTCTTACGATAAGCCACCTGTTGGTTGGCAGAAGCATACTGACCACATAACAGCTTTTGCCTTGGATTTCGGTTCCCTTCCCCACAAGAGCAAAGATGTCATCCCGATATGGGATAAGGCTGACCAGCCGGATGGACATTATCATTTCGTTCTTGCCTGGGCAAGATATATTGTTGTTAGCGGAGATAAAGGTTTTGAAAATGAAACCTATGACCAAGTTGCTAAACTTACCGACCTCGCCTGTGATATGCCTTATATGAATATGGGGTGGGGGACAACAGCCACATATCTCGTTCGCAATCCCTGTTTTGAACATTCAAGGGAAGTTCGTTTCTGGGATTGTTATGATTTGTTGACGCAGGTTTTCACCGCTGAAGCATGGCGGGAAATGATTCCCATCGCTCGGAGAAGAGGGGATTGGGAGCATTATTACAGATGGAAAGATGCACTGGCGAGATTGGAAAAGGGGATAAGGGAATTTTTGACCAAACAATTGGATGGAAATACGATTTATGCCGAGATGAGACTTCCTGACGGCGGGGCGGGAAAGTTGAACGAGGGGTTATCCTGGGTGAACCTCTCTCCTATCGCCTCAGGATGGAAAGGTGTAGATGAGGAAATTTTAAAAGCTACAATATCCGCTTATAGGAAAAGGGCATTATTTGAATGGCAAGGATTCAAACTTTTGGGGGCAGAATGGGACCCACCTGATAGGATAGCAAGGGCAGTAATAGGCAAGCAATGGGCCTGGGAGTTCCTTTATTGTGTTGAGAGAGGGGATTGGGAAAGGGCTTGTGAGCTCCTTAATTTCTTGGAGAAAGCGAACACTTCTTACCTCTTTGCCGAGTGCTTCTGGGTATCCGAGGATGGTAAGATGCACCTCAATGACCCCGGAAACGGAGAGCAGGCATCCTGGTATCTATGGGCGATATGCAGGGCAAGGAAAATATTGGAAGGTAAGGAGCTTCCCTGGTAAACGATTGATATTCTGCTCTATTTTTTCACCGTATCTTTTGGGAAGCTATTACGAATAGTGCAGATCCCACCTAAGATGCATACGAGTCCCCAGAAGAGAGGTTTACTAAGAACATCCAAGGGAGTGGGATTGCTTTGGGGCAAAAGGTAAAGCCCAAGTGTGAAGGAATAGCATCCTATGAGAAGGAGAATATGCCCTATAGCGAGGATAATTGGGTTAACCTTCATTTTTGCCTCCTTATATTAATTTAAAAAAGTCCGTGCTTATGTACATTTTATCTTTTACCCTATT
>JACIXQ010000058.1 GCA_014360465.1 bacterium | reverse complement strand
CCGATGGAATGGGAAGGTGGTTTGGCTAAAACATACGATATCTATCTTGATTTCAGCAATGGGGACAAAATCAAAAGGGCTGATAAGCTTGTGGCTATCATCCCACCCGCCTGGGTAGCAGGGACCAAAGTCCTTGAAGATTTCCTTCCCAGGGGCGAGGAAACCCTGCAATACTTTCCATACTGGGAAGTTATGCTTGAGGATAGTATGAGGAAATGGGAAAGGGGGATGGCAACGGGGATAAGGGATTTCGGCGACGCCTATTATGGCGGACCATATAAAGGCAAAAACTCCTACGCCAATCTTGAATATGATGTTCCATTGAATTTCCTTGTCCAATTCCTCCGAACGGGAGAGAGATGGTATCTTGATGTTGCCGAAATACAAGCAAGGCATCAGGCGGATATAGATATAGACCATTTCACAGGGCGTCAATGGAAACATAGCCCCCTACATACCACAACCGAGGCTGACCTCGGACATGTTTTCCTCAGAGGTTTGCTTCTACATTATTTATTGACTGGGGAAAGACACTCCCTGGAATCAGCTGAGGAAATAGGTAGATGGCTCGCTCCAAAAGTGGAGAGATTAGAAGGAATAACCAACGAGCGGCAGATAGGGTGGGCTATATATGCACTATGCGGGCTATACAGAGCTACTGGAAAAAGGGATTATCTCATTCCTGCTGAAAAGACCTCTCTCAAGCTCGCAAGCGAACAAACACCAACCGGGCGCTTCAATATACGCTGGGATAATAGGATAGCTTTCTTCAATGGCATCGCTATGTCGGCACTCCTTGAGGTTTATAAGCTGACGAAGAGAGAAGAAATTTATGATGCCATTTTGAAACTTGCTAAGCGGACACTTGGTTTTTACCCTGAATATGCTTGCAGGACGCTTGATGCCCTTTCGTTCCTTGCGGAGAGGACAAAAGACACACGCTTCTGGGATTTGATAGCAAGAACTTGGGAAAGCTCTATAGAGTTCCTTCAGAATCGGAGTTCCATCGCCGCCGGCACTTTCTCCTGGCAATTCCTCCATTTTGCAGGGAAATATCGCTTCCCTTTTATTTTATCAGAAGATATACAAAAGACAGCGATTAAGCCCAAAAACTGGCGCTTCCTTCGCCTGAAGGGTAAGAAAATAGAACTCCTTTATAAAGGAAAGGGCAATATAATGGTGATTCTTGAAGGATTAGTGGAGGGTACGATAGAAGTTTACGGAGAAAAGGAAAAGTTAAAAAGAAAATGCGATTTGAAAGGGGAGGCGTTTTTCAAAAATGTTGTCCTACCTTTAAATGAACAGGGCAAAGTAGTGTTAAAATCAACTGAGCAAGCAGTCTGGGAAGTTCATTATGATGAATCAATAAAATTAACTATATATGAGCCCAGCTTCACTAATCTACCGAACATTTACCCGAGAGCTTATTGCGATATAAGGAAAGGAGCGAAGGAGATAAAGCTTATTCTGAGAGCGCAAGGGGAAGGATTTCATAAAGCTCTCGTTTACGACCAGAGGGGAAGGCTTCTCGGAGCAGTTGAGAAATTCATTGACTTAGGGGATACGAACTCTTACGAGTTGGTGCTGAGGGTTCAAGTTCCCAAAGATACTCCCAAGGAGAATTGGGGCTTAGAGATATACGAATGCGATATTCTGAAAGTTGAAGGTTTATCGCCTATAATAAAGTTTACACCTTAAAGGCTCTTCTAATAATATTTGGAGAATATAAAATTCACTCTCGTTGGAAGCCCGATACACCACAAAAAGGCAAAACTGAAGAACTTTCAAGGGATTTCCCTAAAAGTGTCCCTTCAACATACCCCTTCTTTTCCTGAAATTCCTTCACAAATTTATCAAAAGCTCTGTCCATAGCTTTGGCAGGTCCAAAAGGCAAATGGAAAAATTTGAAGGAAAGTTGTTTCTTCGCTTCAGAGGGAGGAGCTTTATCAACGATGAGCTTCCAGATGGCACTTGCAAATCCCGACCTGTCGGCACCGCTCTTGCAATGGAATAAAACGGGACGAGGCGCCTCCTTAAACACTTTGAGAAGCTGGTTCATTTCCTCGGGAGATGGTTCACAATGAGCATCAAGGGGGACATCGTAGTGGGCGAGCTTCAGCTCTTTGCAAATTGACAACTCTTCCTCATACCACTTTGCTCCGGGCTGGGCGCCTCTCAGATTTACGATACTTTTAATATTGTACTTTTTGATGTAATGTATCCATTCGTCCCTATCAAGTTGAGCTGAGCGGTAAGCTTCGCCTGGGGTGACAACATGGAAATTACCTTGTTCTTCCATATAGCCAAAATAACTGCCAACAAGCAGAACCAATGGCAGGGCTACATATCTAAACGCCCGAGATAGCAATAAAGCCTTAAAAATTACTAACATCTATTATTTATTTTCACCCCGTGCCTTCTCCAGTTTCTCTTTGTAGAGGGCTTCAATTCGCTTGTTATGTTCGGGACCGCCATCTATATTGGCGCTGAGATAAAGGGGAGGTTCTATGCCCATTTGACCGAGGCGATTCGCCGCCTCCACAACCATAGCCTGAACAATCGCAGCCCCGATGACGCCCGAGGTCGCTCCAGCCGGGACATCGGTGCCTTCCACCTTCATAATGGCATCTCCCAATTCGCCACAATTATCGATGACTATATCGGCTACCTCAAAAAGCCTTTTTCCACTTGAATGTCGGGATTTAACAGAGCGAGAGTGGTTCAGATTCGTTATCGCTATAACGGTCAATCCCATTTCTTTTGCCTGAAGCGCCACATCTATGGTGAAAGGGTTTCTCCCCGAGTTGGAAATCACTACTATCACAGAATGGGGTGGGAAGTTGAATTTTTTCATTATCTCCCTGCCAACTCCTTCCTCTTGCTCGGGACCCTCGGGTATGGCATCAGCTGGGATGAAACCACCTGCCCTCCCTACTCCCTCCAGCGCAATCATCCTGGCATGCCCAGAACCGCAGAAATAGATTATCCCACCTTTGGCTATTGCCTCAGCCATTACCCTTCCTGCTTCCTCAATATTCTTGCCCTGCGTTGTCTTTACCTTCTCCAATAATTCCTTTACCTTATCAAGATACTCTAAACCGCCTGCCATAGTGATATTCTACCTCCTTTTTATGAATAAATTTTGTTTATCTCCTTGAGTTTTTCTCGCATTTCTCTCGGGACCTCTTTACCCTCCTTCTCCATTACGAGCAAGAAAGCCCCTGCTAACGGTTCCAAAGGGGAATCACAGGAGCGAAAGGAAAGACCCTTTTGATTCTCTTTCTAAAGGCGATGAAAACATCCCTCGCCTTGAACACACCTCCCCCCACGAAGAAGGAGGGGGCTTTTAAATTCAACAATTCGCTTGCCCTAAGTGCGGAGCACGCAAGCCTTCTTCCCGCTTCATAGAGAATCTCCCTGCAGACTTTCTCCTCGCGGCACTCCCAGACGAGCCTTGACAAGGCGGATATCTGGTGCCTCTTGACATCTTCAGCATGTAGTCTGTGAATGAGTTCTCCGAGGGAATTTGCATTGAAGCTCTCAAGAACCTTCTCAGCCAGTCGCGGACAATGAACTTTCCCAAGGAAGTGCCTTCCTACCGCCCGGAGCGCCATAAGCCCGATGTCAGTAGCCGAGCCTTCGTCTCCCAACAAGGGACCTAATCCATCCACTATCCTTATATTTCCCTCTTTATCCTGGGAAACAGCGAAGCAACCCGTTCCAGACCTCACTACAACCCCTTCCTCACCTGGGGCAAGCGCTGCCCTAAGGGCTGTCTGGACATCCCCAGTTTCATAGATTTTCCAATCAGGGAAAATCTTGGATAGTTCGTTTCTGACACTTGGAGTTCCACCACCGCCTGTGATTATCGTTCCTTTAGCATTTGCTGGAAGGTTTATAGCAACATTTTTAATTGCTTCCACAACCGCAATTTTAGCCTTATCCCAACCGATGAAGAGGGGATTTGATGGACCTTCTTTTGCCCAGCTTATTAAATTGCCCTCCTCATCCCAGAGAGCAGAAAATGTTTTCGTTCCGCCTCCATCAACACCTATGACAAACTCCATATGGCTTCACTTGGATACGAATTCTCCCAATGGGTAATAAGGAATCATATTCTCCTCAACCCATTTGAGGGCGTCTATCGGTTTGAGCCCAAGTATTGACGGGCAGGCGGAGAGCATCTCCACTATTGCAAAGCCCTTCCCCTCAATTTGGGTCTGAAAGGCTTTGATGACGGCTTTTTTCGCCTGAAGGACATAGCGAGGATTAGTAAGTGCGACTCTGGCTATATATGCTGGACCTTCAAGTGTGGACAAAAGCTCGCAAACCCTTATCGGGTAGCCCTCCCTTTGTGGTTCCCTGCCGTAGGGAGAAGTCGTCGTTTTCTGACCGAGGATGGTTGTCGGTGCCATTTGTCCACCGGTCATCCCATAGACGGCGTTGTTGATGAAGAAAACGCTGATATTCTCGCCCCTTGCCGCGGCATGGACGATTTCCGCCATACCTATGGAAGCAAGGTCGCCATCACCCTGATAGGTGAAAACTATCCTATCTGGCAGAGCACGCTTCACACCAGTTGCTACCGCCGGAGCTCTCCCGTGTGCCGCTTCAATCATATCGCATTCAAAGAACTCATAGGCAAAGACAGCACAGCCAACGGGGCAGATACCAATAGTGTCCTCAAGGATGCCCAATTCTTCAATAGCCTCAGCAATAAGCCTGTGAGCTATCCCGTGGGTGCAACCGGGACAATATGTGAAATCAACATCCGATAGAACCTTTGAACGAGCAAAAACTTTTTCCATATGCTGCCTCCTGAAAACATATTATATCATCTATGCACCTGAAAAGCACTTATGAGGAACGCTATTTCTTCCTTATCTTCGCGGCTATGTCACGAAGGAGGTCAACCACTTTTAGAGGAAGCTTTCCCCCATTGCACCCTACCATCTCCTTTCTTACAATCTTCCCTTCCCGCGTGTCCCACCACTGCACCTCGTAATTCCCATCCTCCAATCCCAGAAGCTCAAAAGTGAAAGCATCCATCTTTTGAGGAAACTTACCTTTCATATCATTGAGCCAGGTGCTTTGTTTATCGTGTATCCATAAAATCGCTTCGTCTTTTCCGCAGAGACCAAGTATATCAACATCGGGAATGCTCAAGTCCCTGTAATTCGTCAGCCTATACCGCGATATACTGACCCAATCACCGCTTCTGTTCTCAATCTCTATCTTATGTTTGCCCTTGGGAATCTCCAATCCAAACTCCTTATCATAAATATATTGAT
The DNA here is from genome assembly GCA_014360465.1 of bacterium. Taxonomy (GTDB): domain Bacteria; phylum Armatimonadota; class JACIXR01; order JACIXR01; family JACIXR01; genus JACIXR01. The sequence continues at coordinate 11,255 of JACIXQ010000058.1, read as the reverse complement.
AGATTGACCATTGTTCTTGCCATTTTTTATCCTTATAGCCTTCGTCATCTTCAGGAAGGCGAAGCACATATCTTTCCTCTCCATCAACTCGCACGACTATTTCGCAGGAGCTTGATACGGTGTTGACGGTAAAAAGGAATTTGCCATTCTCGGGATAATCAGTGAAGAAGATGAGCGGTGCTTTGAGCTCGGGCTTGCCTGGCGAATATAGGGTATTACTGAAGCTTCCCCTGCCTTCAATTTTACCAGTTCGCAGGATTGTGAACTCCGTTCCCGTTGAACGACCCCAACCCATAGTGGGCTGGAATGTAACATCCCCATAACCCCGTGGCTTCGTTTCAATGTAGTGGGGCTCGCTATATTTGATGAAATCATATACCCTTTCCGCCCACGGTATATCGGCTACGAATTTAGCTATGGGGGTGAACTCCCTGTAAAGCTTTTTAGGATGGACATAATTATCCCAATACCATATCATCGCCGTTCCCATTGAGCGAGACATAAGGGCTGACCACATACCGTTGTGCATACTTGTGCCCAGCCCTTTCTCATCATAATTGACATCGCTCTTGCGGAAATCTATTCCGAATTCACCTATCAAGAAAGGTTTCTGGAACTTCTCTGTATGTTCGCGGCAGGCATTATGGAAGAGCAAGGTGAAATCAGGCTGGTCGCCTACTCCATAATGATGAATCTGGGAATAATCCATATTTCTTATTCGCCAGACGGCATCATCACCATAGGTAGTCGTGCAGAGATGTTTGAATGGGTCTATAGATTTGACATAATTCGCCATCTCCTCCACCCAACTGGCGGGAGCATTGACCTCGTTCCAGAATTCGTAGGAAAGGATGTTCGTGCTGTATCCCCAACGAGCGACGATGTATTCCAACCTCTGCTTGTAGAATTTGCGGGCTATCTCGTTCGTCCAGAAATCGCCCGGCTTCTCACAAGGACCACCGTTTTTCTTATTATAGGGATTGAACTCCCACCTCTGCTCCCCAAAGTATAGCTGCTGGTCAGAGAGCTCTCCGTGGTATCCTAAGCAGAGCATAATGTAGATGCCGTTCTTATGTGCCATCTCTATCAGCTTGTCAACCCGCCAGGCATTATCAAGGGCATATTTGCCCAATCCCTGATAATCCCCCTGCGCTCCCGGGTCGGTGGGAGACCATTCCAGACTGAGATGCCAGGGACACATCCAAACCCTGATGTAATTTCCTCCGCTGTCGCCCAATTCCTTCAACCATCGTTCGTAGTTTTCAAGGCTTCCCCAACACATATTCTCGCCAATAGCGAAAAAGGATTTACCGCTATCAAAACGAAGATAATAGGGGGATTTCTCGCTCCTTCTGATAAATCCTTCCCCTTCCTTACCCTTTACCTGGAAGCTCTCTTCTTTGGATTTCGCCTCTCCATTGCGGTCTTTGACCAGGATATAGTAGCGATAAGTGCCTTCCTCAGTGGGGCTGAAGCGCACCTTCCAAATGGGTTCGCCCTTGCGTTTCAATCCGCCAGGTGTAATCTCGTAATCCTGGAAGTAGAATCCCCGTACCTTGATCGTCTTTCCACTCGGGGAAGTGAAATAGGCGAAAACGCTGATGTCGTTTGGGTCAAAAGGATTATCAAATGTTGCGTCAATATCAAGGGTCAATTCGAATTTGCCATAAGCCTTCACCTGCTTCGCATTAGCCTCAACGCTCTTTATTTTCAGTGGTTTGGCGGAGGACATCGGGACAACCTTCCTCCGCTCAATTTCCTTCTGGATTTTCTCAAGTTCCTTTTCCGCTTCCTCTTTTTCCATCGCACTCAACCTCACTTTCAAATCTATTTTCTCTCCTTTGCGAAGCATCCCGTTCTCTTTCGTCTTTGCGTAAATTTGCAGTTCAAAAGTATTAGCATTGAATTGTCTATCATCCTGGAACTGGATGCTATTCGCTCCAAAGAGTTTAAAGTGAAGGTGTTTGCCATCATGGACCGTCCATCCAAATTCGTCATAAACACCACCCAAAAGTACATAAGGGGATGGTAGCTTCTCCGGAAGAACGCCTTGGCGGAGACTATCGCTAAGGGTATTGAGGGCAAACCACTTTCCAGAACCAGCATTAGGGGAAGCTGGTAGGGTAGCGAAAACTATCACTCCCTGAATCGGAAGGTCCGCTTCCGACTCAAGATGATATGAAATCTCCAATCCCTTTTTCAAAGGGACGATTTTCTCCTGAAATGCCACAACTTTTCCTTCCAAGCTAATCTTTCCTTGAAAAACACCCTTGCTCTGTTCCTTTATCGTTGTGGAATTATCTTGGTCAAAATAAGAACCCTCCCAGCCAGGTTTCACTATAGCAAGCTTTAGATTCTGAAGAAGGAGGGAATTATTCAGTCTTAGGTCCTTTATCACTCCATTAGGAGCGATTTGATAAAATAGTTCGGCTTTGGCTAAGCCAAGGAAAAGAAAAATGATGGTAAAAACGAGTCCTCTCATAATCTCATTCCCTTCGTTTCTATTATAGAAGAATCTATTAAAGGGGCAAACAAGAAGTTTTTATAGGTAAGAAACTTCTTACCCATTAAAGACCTTTATCATACCCGGCTTCATTTTTAATTTTTCATCCCAGATACCCCAATGTGCTCCCTGAGGACCCTCATATTTAGCTTTCCAGGGCTCGTCAAAAGCCTCGAAGTAGAAGTATTTTATATTTTCCCTTTTTGCCCAGCTGACGAATTGGAGGATATATGAGACCGCATTTTCCAGGGAAGGGACTGCGTTGTTAAGGGGATTCCCTGCGGAGGGCCAGCCAGTTTCGCCCACTATTACTTCCTTATTCCCAGCAGAAGATTTTAATCGCTTGTAATTCTCCTGGAGAGATTGGATCGCTTGCTCTATGCTTACTCCTTCCCAATAAGGATAGAAGTTGGCAAAGATGACATCACATTCCTGCATAACTCGGGGGTGCTCAAGCAATTCCGCCCAGGTATCGTTAGTTGTGCTAGGGATGCCTGTTTCCTTTACCTTTCTGATGTAGTATATAATTTCGTCTTCAGTCAAATCGTGGCGAAAGAGGACCTCGCTTCCTACAATGGCTAAATCCACCCATCCCTCCTTGATGAGCTTAATAAGGTTATTTACCTCTATCTCGTTGGTATTTTTATCGGATGAGAGCCAGCAACCTGCTGCTACAAAGAGTCCCCTTTTCTTGGCTAATTTGGGAGCTTCCTCCAGACCGTGAGTGGCACCGAAAGTTCTAATCCAACGGCAATAAGGGGCAATTATGTCCAGAAACTCAGCAATTCGCTCGGCTGAAACAACTGCCCCCTGGTTAGGGTCGAGTTCAATATAGGGGCTGAAGCAAAGACCATGGAGGCGGTATTCAACCTGTGGGTGGATAGCAATTCCGCCCCCTCCGCAACTGGTAAGGAGAAGGAACAAGCATCCTATCAAGGTGAGGAGGACTGTTCTCTCACCTTGTCCAAGAAATAGAGACACTTTGCTCACCATAAGCATAACGGGATGAACTCTTTGGCAATGTTTTTTCAAAAACAAGTTGGTATCTTGGGTCGCTGAAGCGCCATATATAGACCCGGACCTTGGGTGAACTATAGTAACGAGCAGCTATTGCCAGCGCTTTACTATCAGGATACCAAGCGAAGGATTTTATAGAACCATAATCAGGCACTTCCAATTTCACAACCTTTTGAAATGTATAGGCATCCATGATGGTATTTTCTGTGGCGAGATATTTACCATCCGGGGATAGGCGAATATAAGAATACCACCCAGAGGAAATTTTCTCTAATTTTTTTGCCTCAGGGTCTAAAAGTCCGAGGTAATCATCGTAGGCGATTATTATCTTCCCATCCTCTCTCGGTTCAAGTTGAACTCTTTCGTCTCTGATGGAGCTATCAGTGGTGATTTTTGCTATAACCTCACAGTCGGAATAAGTAGCACCTTTAAGCAATTTTTCCGTTTCGATGCGATAAATCGTGCACTGGACCTCCCATTCGTGATGCAGGAAATAGACCCACTTACCATCCCTAGATTGCACTGGATTGTGGTCATAGGTTCTATAGGCTGAGGGCAAAACCCTTTTTGAGGAACCATCTATTGCATAATAATAGATGCCGTCAAAATAAACGCCGGATAGAACATAGCTACTATCCACAGACCAGCTTATTTGCTCATCCGCTTCTCCAAAGGTGTGTAGGATTTGCCCGTCCCTTGATGCTATTACCAAGCGCCTTTTTGAGGACTCGCGGAAGGCGAGATATTTTCCATCGGGAGACCAGCGAATTGAGCCATACCGATATGCTCCATCCGTAATCATTTTTTTATCATCGGGGGTAATAAGCCAAAGTTGGGAAGAAGAATAATCGTCTCCCTCCTCAAAACGAAAGGCAATTATTCCATCCCATGGTTCAAATGGTATCTGTGGTGGCTCAGGCTGTGGCTGCTGGGGTTGAGGAATGACTTGGGAGTGGTTACCACCACACCCCGCAACAAAACTAAAACAAACAATAAACAATATCTTTACTAATAAGGTTAGGATTCTCTTCTTTCCCAATTTTATCAACTTCTTTCGCTCCTCGTGGAAAATTATACAGGGATAAAAAATTTTTCATAGCATTTTTTCTTATTTATTAGGATTTTTCTCTATTACTTTTTAAAAATTACACAGTATTTTCAAAATTTAATCGGTAAATTAGATAATTGACAGAATTTTTATGTAAATTGTGAATATTAAGAATCTAATCAAATGGTGTGTATATCACCAAAGAGTCATATTCTTCGCCCTTTGAATTATCTTCTATGTTATTCTAAAAATGCTTGTCTATATAAGAGGAAAGGGGTATAATTATTATTGAATTAAAAGATTAAAAGAATTAAAAAGGGGATAGGAAAGAGAATATCCTCAAATTTTGATTACAGCTACCTGAATTATCTTCCCGAAAGGAGGCAGATGGGATTTCCGAGCTCCAAAAGGCAAAGGAGATTTTATTGCGATTCTTCTCCTTTCGCGATAGAACGGAGAAAGAAGCGAGGGAAAAATTAAAAAAGAAGGGGATAAGCGAGGAAACGATTGAGGCGGCGATAGGCTGGTTGAAAGGAGAAGGATTATTGAACGATGAGAGCTTTGCCCGCCAATGGGTAGAAGGGCGGAAGGAAAGGTATGGGCGTATCCGCCTTTACAAAGAACTTTTGCAAAAGGGCGTAAAAGCCGATGTGGCTAAGGACGCGGTTACCCAAGTTCTTGATGAGGAGGAAGAATTGGATAAAGCAATTGCATTAGGGCGGCGTCGTCTCGACTCTGTGCCTGGGGATGACCCACGGCGTAGGGAAAAACTCGCTTCTTTTCTCCTGAGAAGGGGTTTCTCCTGGGAAATAGTGGAAAAAGCTTTGAGGTTTCTCTTTCCCTCCCCTTGACAAGGGAGGTGCTTCAAGTTGTTATGGTTGATAATAGCCCTTATTTTATGGGTTTTATTACCTGCTGGAATTTATTTACTTTATCAGAAAACGGTAAGAAGAGCGAGGGAAAAGGAAGAAAGGGCAAAAAAACTACTTGAGGAAGCCCAAAAACAGGCAGAATCTCTCAAGCGGGAAGCTCTTCTTGAAGCGAAGGAAGAAGCCCACAAGCTAAAAACACAGATTGAGGAAAACCTCCAGCAGCAAAGAAGGGAGTTAAGTCGTAAGGAAAACAGACTCTTGCAAGAGCAAGAGCGGTTGGAACGAAGAGCGGAGAGCCTTGATAAGAGAGAAAAACAGCTTGCTGCTCGTGAGAAGCTGGTTCAGGAACTGGAAGCGAAGGCTCAGCAATTGGTCCAGCAACAGAAGGAAGAGCTGGAGCGGATAGCGAATCTATCTCCGGAAGAGGCTAAAGAAATAATCCTGAAAAGGGTTGAGGAAGAGCTCCAGCAAGAATTGATTCGCAGGGTAGCGGAAAACGAGAAAAAGATAAGAGAGCTGTCGGATATAAAAGCAAAGGAGATAATCGCCCAGGCTATTCAAAAGTGCGCCGTTGATATGGCTCAGGAAGTAACGGTGACGACCGTCACATTGCCAAGCGACGATGTTAAAGGGAAAATCATAGGTAGAGAAGGACGTAATATCAGGGCATTTGAGAGCCTCACCGGTGTTGACCTTTTAATAGATGATACTCCCGAAGTTGTCGTCCTTTCCTGTTTTGACCCTGTGAGGAGAGAGATAGCTCGCATAGCGCTTGAGAAACTAATCATTGATGGCAGGATACATCCCGCGAAGATTGAGGAGATGGTCGCCAAGGCGCGGAGGGAAGTGGAAGATGCTATTATAAGGGCTGGTGAGGAGGCAATGGAGAAGGCAAAGGTCATTGGGCTGCATCCCGAGATGGTGAAGCTTCTGGGAAGGCTCAAATATAGAACTTCCTATGGTCAAAATGTGCTCCAGCATTCACTTGAAGTTGCCCATATAGCGGGGCAGATGGCGGAAGAATTGGGTGTGAACGCAAATTTGGCAAGGAGAGCTGGTCTTCTCCATGATATCGGCAAGGCACTTGATGAGGAAGGTCCTCATACCCAGCTGGGAGCAAGAGCCGCGAAAAAATACGGTGAGCGTGAGGAAATTATAAACGCTATTCTTTCCCATCACGGTGAAGAGGAACCTCGCTTCATAGAATCCGTGCTCGTGCAAGCCGCTGATACCCTTTCGGCTGCCCGTCCGGGAGCGAGAAGAGAGATGTTGGAAGCTTACCTTCGCCGCCTTGAGCAAATTGAGAAGATTGTATCCGCTTTCCCAGGGGTGGAGCGCTCCTACGCTATTCAAGCAGGTCGTGAAGTAAGGGTAATAGTAAAACCCGAGGAGATAGACGACGCTCGAGCAGAAGTTTTAGCAAGGGAAATAGCGAAAAAGATTGAGCAGGAAATGGAATATCCTGGGCAGATTAAGGTTGTCGTTATTAGGGAAAAGAGGGCAATAGAATACGCTAAATAAGGAATAAGATAGGTGGAGAAGGGAGGCGGAGTCCTCGCCACTTATACATTTCTTCTCTTACGGTTTTTCTAATCCCTTTTAAAATAAGTTTAAGTGGCGAGGACCCCGCTTTGGAACGGTTTTTTAGGGGAGGGGAGCGCCTTTCTCCTTCTCCGCCTCGGCGACTTCTATAATCTTCATCGCCTCCTGCAAACTTACGGCTTCCTCTCCTTCCAGTATCCTGATGTCGCGTATGCTTGCCATTGGAACGAAGTGGATATGGTCCTTGAACTTAACTTCGCCCTTTCGGCGGGTGGAGAAAGCAACCTCAAATTCATGGAACCAGACGCCATCCGCCTCCCAGCATACGATGAAGCCATGCTTATAAGCAAGATTGGCTCCATCAGCTCCCTGGAAGAGGACCAGCTCAACAGGGACCTCTCCCTTCTTCACTTTTTCTTTGAGTTCCTCACAGAATTTCATAGTCACTCCTCTATTAAGTAAAATTTTGGAATATAGCGCCGGGTGAGAGGATTTGCAAATCCTCCCACCCGGGGTATTTCTTATTGACCAGAGGGCGCCCCTTGCGGCGCGCCGCCGCTCGGCGGTGCTACGGGTACCTTCATTCCGCCGGGACCCATAGGCCCTTTAGCACCAGGCATGCCGGGACCTTTGCCGCCGGGACCCATCATATTCATACCCGGTTTCATCGGCATATTGCCTCCGGCTACCTTGGGCTTATGGGCAGCCCACCAGTACACCGCAACGATGATAGCCAAAACGATAATGATGACTATCACCGCTACCGCCGGGCTGACCTGCTTTCCGCCAGTGGACACTTAGTTCACCCCCTTTCTGGGTGAATTTTTGTGAATATAGTATACTTGTAAGCATTTTATTATATCAAACATCTTCTTGCAAGTTATCTAAAAATCGCCCTATTCTTTCCCTTTCAAGTGGTTCTATTACAGCGAATAAAAGCTCCAATGTCAACAACCATAAAAGAACTATCGCTTCATCCGTAGGATTCTCCAAAACGCTCATAAGAAACTCCTTTACCATTTCTTCGTAGGAAGACGCCTTCTCTTCCGTTATATCAAACCTACCAGCTCGTTTTCCAATCCGTTCTGAATAGAAACTTGCCAAAAATTCCTGAATATTTCCTGGTGTCGCATACTCCAGTTTGTTCCCAAATTTACTTTTCACAAGGTCTCTAAAATTTTCTATTCTCATCTATATTGAAAGTATTCCAGCTATCTGTAGTTTTGTCAAATCTATTTCCTTCGTTTTCCCTTCCAATTCCTTAAGCGGAACAGCGCTCACCTTTCCTTCTCTCATCCCTATCAAATAGCCGTATTTCCCCTCCATCGCCAACCTCACTGCCTCCGCCCCGAAGACCGTTGCCAACACCCTATCCTTAGCAGTTGGGCATCCTCCCCTCTGCGCATATCCAACTACACTGCCCCTCGTCTCCAAACCCGTTTCCTCCCTTATCCTCTTCGCTAACTCTTCCGCCTTGCCCGCTCCCTCCGCTAAAACTATTACACAAGAACGCTTCCCCTTCATCTTCCCTTCCTCTATTTTCCTGACCAATTTCCCAAATTCCAAAGGCACTTCCGGTATTATTATATATTCCGCCCCTCCAGCTATGCCAACTTCAAGCGCAATGAAACCCCTATCCCTCCCCATAACTTCAACCACGAAAATCCTTTCAAATGATACTGCTGTATCCCTTATCCTGTCAATGATTTCCAAGGCTGTGTTAACAGCCGTGTCGAAACCCACGGTTACATCGGTACCAGGAAGGTCATTATCTATAGTTGAAGCCACCTGATTTAGAGGAACACCCCACTCTTTGTGAAGTGCCAACGCCCCTTTGAATGTTCCATTTCCTCCTATAACTATTAGGGCATCTATATCGTTCTTCTCGAGATTTTCCACTGCCAGCTTCTGCATCTCTTTTCTTTTGAAATCCTCAGCCCTTGCTGTCTCAAGAATGGTTCCACCCCTGTTGATTATCCCACCCACCGAGTGTGAATCCAATGGGACAAAGAGTCCTTCCATCAAACCGAGATAACCTCGCCTTATCCCCACGACAGAAGCCCCATAATAGATGGCGCTCCGCACTACCGCCCTTATCGCTGCGTTCATCCCGGGTGCATCGCCGCCACTCGTCAAAACGCCTATTCGCATCCTTTCAAGAACCTCCTAACCTGTCTCAAAGTTGGCAAACCCCTTATTGCACCTCTCTTCGTGCAGGTGAGAGCACCAACGGCGTTGGCAAAACGAAAGATTTCCCTACCTCTTTGGGTAAATTCGTCACCTAACTCCAGGATCTTATATAGCATACCAGCAACGAAACCATCTCCCGCCCCGGTCGTATCAACTACTTTTACTTTGAACCCTTCAACATATCCACTATCTTTTCCAGTGGAATAGTAGCAACCTCTCTCTCCAAATGTCACTGCTACAAGTTTCTTCCCCTGCTGGAGCAATTCCTCGCATCCTTCGGGAACAGCCTTGCCGCTAATAAATGTCAGCTCCTCTTCGCTCAATTTGACGATTTGGGCATAACTCAAGCCAAGCTTTATTCCCTCTCTCGCTTTCTCTTCGCTTTCCCAAAGGGAAAGGCGGAGGTTGGGGTCATATGAAAGCATTATTCCGTTCTTCTGCGCTATCTCAATCGCCTTAAGTGTTGCGGAACGATAGGGCTCATTTATGAGTGAGATTGAGCCATAATGAAGGATTTTAGCTCCTTTAATATACTCCTCCTCTATCTCTTCGGGGGAAAGCATCATATCAGCACCCGGATGGCGGAAGAAGACGAAGTCTCTTTCACCTTCCGCCGTGAGGGAAACAAATGCAAGTGTAGTCCTAAACTGGGAGCTCATCAAGAGGTGACGGGTATCAACATTGCATTCCTCTAATGATTTTTTGAGAAAGAAGCCAAAAGGGTCATCTCCCACCTTCCCAATGAAGCCGACTTTGACGCCAAGTTTGCCGAGACCTGCAGCAACATTCGCCGGCGCGCCTCCTGCCGCTTTAAAGAAACCTGGGGCTTGCCATAGGGGGAAACCCTTACGAAGGGAAACGAAATCTATAAGGGTTTCCCCCAGGGTGATTATATCCAACATTAACTATTTGAATAGAGTCTTGAACTCCTCAAATAGTTCTGGTGGGACGGTCTTGAGTTTACCAACCGCTTCGTCCAAGCTGACGCTTACGACATCCTGACCCTTTATCGCTGCCATTTTCCCAAATTCGCCATTATGAACCATATCCACAGCCTTAATTCCTACCCTTGTAGCGATGATGCGGTCATAGAGGGTGGGAGGTCCACCTCTTTGTATATGTCCTATCTGAACCCAGCGAGTTTCAAAGCCTGTGCGTTTCTCTATCTGGTCGGCAAGCCAACTCGCTACCTGGCGCTCCCTGAGGATTTTGTGTCCAAAAGCATCTACCCGAACTTCCTCCTCTTCCTCAACAGGTAGCTCCACGCCCTCGGAAGCCACGATTACCGCATAGGGCTTACCCCTTGCTCTTACCTTCTTGATATGCTCGGTAAGAGCATCCATATCCAGGGGAATTTCCGGTATAAGGACATAGTCCGCTCCTCCGCCAACAGCTGTGTATAAGGCAACCCAGCCCGCATGTCTGCCCATCACCTCAAAGACCATAACCCTGAAGTGCGAACGGGCAGTATCCTTGAGGCGAGCAAGCGCGTCCATCGCCACTGTTACAGCGGTGTCAAAGCCGAATGTAACATCTGTGCCGGAGAGGTCGTTGTCCATCGTCTTAGGGACGCCAACAGTTGGCAAGCCCCTCTTGTAGAGAGCATTAGCCACGCTCAAAGTATCGTCCCCGCCGATGGCGATGAGGGCGTCAAGCCCTAATTCCTTAAAGTTCTTGATGCATTTCTCGGTGTCTTCTTCTTTCTTAAGAGGATTGGTGCGTGAGGTATGAAGGATAGTCCCACCCATTGATATTATCTCTTCCACATCTTCCAAGCGGAGTGGAACAGTGTCCTTTTCCAATAACCCTTTCCAACCAGCTCGTATTCCAATTACCTCGTCATTATAATCAATCGCTCTGTAAACAACTCCTCTAATAGCAGGATTCAAACCGGGGCAATCACCGCCACCGGTTAGCACGCCTATACGCATATAAAAGTTCACCTCCTTTTAGTTATCGTGAAGTTATTCCGTGGTTATAAGGCCGTATCCTCCTCCTCTTCTTTTGTATACGAGGGAGGGTTTATTATCCGCGGTGTTAAGGAAAATGAAGAAATCGTGTCCGAGAAGTTCCATTTGTTAAA
>JACIXQ010000057.1 GCA_014360465.1 bacterium | reverse complement strand
GTGGTTGTTGGTGTTGTCTGAGAAGCTACACGCGCCCACACCGCGCGCGCGCGCGGCGGGGGACTTTGTAGCTTCCTACTGACCCTGTTTCTCGGGGTCGCCCTCGGTATGGCTGACCCCATATCGGTTGTCTTGCACGCACATTGGACTCCTGATTTGACTGTTCAAAACCAGCAGGGTGTGTGCGTGTTCTCGGGAACTGTAGCGGGAGGGCTGGATTTCCATACCATATCGTGGCGAACTATTCTCCTCCCGTGATTAACTTTGGCGTTAGCTCTGTGGATATAGCTGAGCAGACGAATGTGCATGAACCCTGGCATTACCACGCAGATGGTCCATCTTCCACATATACCTATTCCTCACCCCCTCCTTCCAGCATCTGCACATCGCCGCCAACGGGCTATCAGACTTGGGTAGTATGCACATTAAATCCACCCCAGATGACCTTCTCCTTCCACAACACCGATTATGTAGTAACCGTCAACTATTATTACATAGTTTTCACTGGCGCTTATCCACCCTCGCCAAGCAACCCGATGTATCGGAGAGTAGATGGTTCTATAAGCATAACGGTTCATTTTGAGAACCTCATAGTCAATGCCCAGCCGGAGTATCTGATAAACAATCCCGGTGGGGATAATCACAACACAGCCATCACCTTCCAGCTCGCCTCCGCCCAGAAGAAATACTGCAGTGCCACCATCTCCATCTACTCCTCCGCTGGTCAGCTCGTAAAGCAGGAAACCCTGAATAACCTTCTCTGCCCGGGCACCTACACATACCAGTGGGATGGGAAGATCACCCAGGGAACTCCTCCCGTTAGTAAAGTTGCGCCAAGTGGTATATATCCTTACGACATAGAAGTAGTAGGAGCCAGCCCTTATGATACCGATTCCCGCTGTAGCAAGAACTTAAAGATAACACAGACGAATGTTGAAATCATCGGGTACGACGAAGCCACGGGTTTAAGCACTTTGCGTGTGTCTTATGTGTTAGAAGACACGGGTGGAAGAGAGGCTAAATCGGCTAAAATAAGAATTTTTGATCCGGATCTTATATGCGTCGCGGATTCAACTGACGGTGTAGTTACCAATCTTCCTGGCACTGCCAATCCCCTTTGGAACACGAAGGACTTAAACATAAATTTCAACAAGTGGGGTACGTGGATTGCCCTTGTCTCTGCCGTAGATAACTACGCTGATATATACAAAAATCATCAACCTAAACGAGCTTTGGACAGAAATCACTACTTTATTATACGTGTGGCTGGAGTGATGATAGACCCGGGTCACGGAGGTAGCGACTCAGGCGCAGTGGGAGCAAGCGGCACATTGGAGAAAACGGTGAATTTAACACAATCGCAGAAGCTACAAAATGCTCTTCAGGGTCACTTGTGCTTTGACGGATTTGGACACAGTAATGTGGTCCAACCTACGATAGTTTATTTGGTAAACTTGACAAGAGATAGTGATGTTAACTTGAGTATTAAGAAGAGAGCTGAAATTACGGCGAAGAAATATGAAGAATATATTAAACAGGTAGATAATTGGCGGAAGCGGGGTGTAAAGACTATTGCTCTGGGTTTTGTATTTATCTCGGTCCACCATGACAGTGCAGGGAGCGATGTAAAGCATACGCTCGTAATGCACATAGGGGATTCAGGAGGCTTTGCAAACAAGATTTTAGCACGCGTTTGCCAAATCCCGACACAACAACAGCGTATTTACGAGGTTCGGGCGACTACAGAGAGGATGGGTATGATTAAAACTCTGCGTAATTCTCCACTGACGAGATACATACCTGCGGTCCTGATAGAGGTTACAAACTTAAAGAATAGCTATGATGAAGGATTAGCCAAGGGTAACGAGGACTTCCCCTCAAAATTTGCGATCACCACCCATTTGGGTGTTGACGACTATTTATTACCGTAAAAGATTCATGATTAATCTTAGAAGGAGGTGTAAGAATTGAAGAAAATTTTGCTTCTCTTTATCTTTCTTGGTATTTCGCTTCTACTATTTGGGTGGCAGGAGGAAGAACCATTTTATCCTGCCCCCACTGAGCCAGCATGGTCCCCCTTGGGCGATAAGATAGCCTTCGTGGTTTCGCTAAGTGAAGGTGAGGTTGCGGACATCTATGTGATAAACACGGACGGAACTGGGTTAACCAGGTTAACAACGGGAGGTGCTACATCGCCGGTTTGGTCTCCAGATGGGGCTAAAATATATTATAAAGTTTGGGACCAATACGGGTTGCCTCATATCTATGTGATGAACGCTGATGGCTCTAACCCCCAGCGACTCACAAATAATGAGGAGGATGTTTCCATCGGGCTGTCACGAGATGGAAAGTATATGTATGTTCTTTGTGAGCGGGGACCTATTTTATGTTCCAGCAATGGCGAAGAGGTAAAGCTACTATCTCCCCAAGCAGGCCCATCGTTTTCGCCTGATGGCAAGTGGACGGTATCTGCGGCGCGAGCAAGGGAAGAATTAGACGACCGAGAGGACACAACTTGGAAGAACATCTGGGTACTAAATCTTGAGACCTTCCAGAGCTATCCAATAACAACAGGACATTATGACGATAGCGCACCAAAATGGTCGCCAACTGGGGAATGGATAGTCTTCCACTCCGATAGACCCGACCACCCTCCTTCTTCTACAGGAAGACAACGAATTTGGCTTGTAAGACCTGATGGAAGCGATTTGCACACTCTATTTGACTACAGCCAACTTCCACCAGATGTCAACGATTCGGACCCAGATTGGTCTCCTGATGGACAATGGATAGTGTTTGTAAGAGAGGCGGGAGTAGGAGATTGGAATTTGTGGATAGCAAGTGTAGATGGAACTCAAGTTTATAAGTTGACGAACTTTACTATAGCTTCTCTTCCCGATAGGAACAAGAAAGTTTTCGCCAGCAAGGACAAGCTTATGCTCAGCAAAAAGGAAGGAAGGGCAATGTCCGAAAAGGGATTGTGCCCAAAAAATGAAAGTGTGGGAGGAAGCACGTTAGATAAGAACAGATCGCATAAAGAGGTTAAACTATCTCCTATTTCTCGAACCGGTGAACAAATACCTTCAAACGCTCCCCGGGCACCTCTCCTCGCTGGAGGTCTTTCCCTCACCGCTCTAGGATATGTTCTTTGGAAGTTTTTGAAGATTTTGGGATAAAAAACTTGGGGCGGAGGCTCCGCCCCCGCCCCTTCCTCTTGAAAATTTAGAGAAACTTTTTTCACTTTGAAATTGTCAAATATAATGAGAGTGATTTAAATGATCTCTCTATTTGTAAATCTCATAGTCAACGCCCAGCCGAAGATTCTCAAATGGGACCCAGATAACCCTGCTAACTGCGATACGACTTTCAGTTATTCCCTCTCAAGCGCCCAAAAGAAGAATTGTTCCGTCACAATAAACATCCATAATCTTGATGTAGTGGATAACGAAGGCAAGCCTTTGCTCGTCTATCAAACTACACTGACCAACCTTTGCCCTGGTAACTATAGCTTCACTTGGGATGGAACCAATAATCAAACCCCTTATCCCCCGAATAATATCGCTGAAAAGGGTCTATATACTTTTGATATTATAGTTCAGGGCTCTTGTCCTTACGATGGTGATAGAATGCGTAGCTCCGCTTTGGCTATCCTTGAACATGAGAGTGAATGGCTTTCGGGCTGTCCCCTCGATAGAGGCGCCACCGACTTATACTATGTCAAATATCGTTTGCAGGACACAAGGCCGGCTTATAAAGCGGGAGTTGAAGTATATGACCCAGAATTAAGCCCCGTAGGCAATTTTGAAGATGGAACAGCGATTACCCCGATATGGAACGATTTTGGAGACAAACTCCTCAGAATTACTTCTCAAACTATGGGGACCTACAGGTTTGTCTTCTGGGCAATAGATGACCATCCAGAAACCGATAAAGCCCATAGAAGAAAACCTGCTTTGGAGGTTAACAAAGACCAACAAATCCATTCTGGGGCAAATTGTTATATTAGTGAGAAATTATATGGCTCTACGAAACCAGCGGCAGAAAGGTCCGCGAAATTTCAACGGATGGCTGGATATAAGAAATGGGCTTGTTCGCCGGATGACAAGAAACTTGAATATTATGACATGGTAATAGCGCCTCAGAGCGCATTAGATATCATAAAACCCCTTAGAAGAGTAGCTGTTTTCTCATGGTATGTGCATGGTCTCAACAAGTCTCTTGGTGGCATTATACCGTTTGGCGATAGCTGGTTAGCTCCCTCTCGCGATTTTCTGCGGCAAATTCTACCCCGCCTAGGTAGTCAATATGCTACAGCTACCGTGGACTCTACAAGTGAAGTGAAAATAAATGGCAAAAGAGTATATCTAATCTCCGAGCTTTTTTACTACGACCCCTATAGGAGGGTGAAAAATGACCTCTCCAACCTGGTCTGCGTTTTCATAATCAATTGTAGCGCAGATGAGCAAGTTGGAAATGAGGGGCAGAATAGCACCGAAGTTTATCCTTGGGGAAGCATACAAATGATAGCGGAAATGGCCAAGTCATACCCATTATATGACCCGCAAGGCAATATAGTAGATTGGTTAAAAGGTGCCAATTTCGCAGGAACCATAGTAGGATGTGATCCAGGGAATGTCTCTGAATTGCGAGGCGCATTTATCCCAGTAGATGTAGCAGGAGAAGGAGCTGAATGTTTTTGGAAATACGCAAGCCAAGGCTATAGTTTAGATGTTGCAATAGACAAAGCGGCGGAGGCGATGAATTCTGCTTATGAGAAACATGCCTATGGACCTACTTGGGCGAAATTTGGTCCACAGACATTTAAGGCGGTTTATTGCTACAATTTGTGGGGGTATCCCTTTTTACATCAGAATGGGAAACCCTGGGGTGGTCGGACAGAGGAAGAACTTAAGCTAATGGGTAAGACTCCGTAAGGTGTGGATTAGACATCTTGATTTCAAAAATCCAAAAAGGAGGTTAGAATATGAAATTTCGGAACATTTTCTGCTTTTTGATGCTTTGTTTGTTTATCACTTCCTCATGGGCAATGTTATCGGTTGGGGAAGCGATGGAGAGGATAAGGCAAATAGAGGGTATCCCTGACCTTAAGCTTGCTTACATTGGGCTCGATGTAGAACTTGGAGAAGATTTTGAGATGTCAGCACCAATCGAAGTTTCTTCCTGGGTTGGCGAAGACAGCATATTGCCCTGGCCCTGTTATGTGTTCAAGACAGACTATTCAGACAATAGCATCCAGAGATACTATTTGCTTGAACCTTTTACCGGTCAGATAATCCTATGGTATAATCCTTTGAATTTAACTTCACCGGAACAAGGCGAACTATCAGATATGTTGCCCAAGGAACAGCTTATACAGTCAGCGATAAACTTCATAAAAAAATGGCATCCAGATTTCGATAGCTCACAATATGTGATAAGTGGCGGAGAGGCACAAGAACCTTTCCCCGGTGCCGGGCCAAAATATATGAATTGGCGCGTAGTTCGCTTCCACTTAAAACCCTCTGTAATAGAACAGAATTTTCGTCTTTGGAACATGTTATCCTCTATTCACATAACTTTAGATTCCTGCACTGGAGAAGTAGTAGAATATTGGGGCTGGCATTTCCTACCCGTTTCTATTTCCACCACTCCCCTGATAAGTTCGGAAGAAGCAAGGCAAATAGCTTTAAGTATTTTATATAATTCTTCCCTCTTTCCTTACGTGGACTCCGCCTGGGGTGTGGTTTATGGGGCAACTTTAGGTGTGGGGGATGTTTATGTGCCACCCGACCATCAGCGCTTGGAATGGCATGTTGGCATTTACGCTTATAGCAACAATCCTGCATATCAGGAAGAGGCTGGCTCACCTGAGCAACCATTATGTGTGGATATCTCGGTAAACGCCCTCACAGGTGAGATCACAAGGATTTCTCCAGGAGGTGTGTTATCAGAGGGTGAAAAGTTTGAGCCCGATAAGGAGAAACTAGAGGAGTTTAAAAAAGCGAGCAAGGTGGCAACAAAGTGGAAGATTATAATGGACTCTCAAGGAAGTTATAAGAGGTTGATTTATCCTCTTGTTTCAAGAAGGGGGAAAGCTTTAATAACCAAGGAACAAGCCTGGCTTTTTGCTGTTTTGGTGAGGGAGAAAGACGAAGGTGTAGTTCTTGAATATAGGGGCAAGGCACTGAAACTCAACTCTAAAGATGTATCACGGAGAAATGGCAAGACATATGTTCCTCTTGATGAAGTTCTGAAGCTCGCTGGCTATTCCGCAAGGTATGTCCCCAAAGAGAAGACGATATATATTGAGAAGAAGAACGAGAAAAAGAGAGAACACAAAGTGCAGTAGGCGGAGGGTTAACTCTCTCCGCTTTAGGCTATGTGCTCTGGAAGTTCCTGAAGATTTCGGGATAAACAAAAAGGGGCGGGGAGCTACGCTCCCGCTTCTTCCTCTTTGAAAAATTTAGAGAAACTTTTTTCACTTTAAAATTGTCAAATATAATGAGAGTGATTTAAATGATCTCTCTATTTGTAAATCTCAAAGTCAATGCCCAGCCAAAGATTCTGAAATGGGACCCAGATGACCCCGCTAACTGCGATACGACTTTCACTTATTCCCTCTCAAGCGCCCAGAAGAAGAATTGCCAGGTAACGATAGATATCTATAGCACCGAAGGTCAGCTCGTCTATGAGACCACTATAAGCCAGCTTTGTCCGGGCAACTATTCCTTCACTTGGGACGGCACGGCGGCGGGGATGCCAGGAGGAATTGCTCCCTTGGGTCTTTACACATTTGACATAACCGTCAATGGCAAAACCCCTAATGGTCTGGTGCTGGACTATGATAAAGACAGGATGAGAAGCGATATAGTCAAGGTTCAGCAGACATTTATGGATGTTGATTATGAGAACCCCGGCAAGTTCAAGTTCAGCTATGTTTTGGAAAGCGTTGATGGAGGTCCAGCCTCGGAAGCAAATGTAACGGTCTATGCCCCGGCTCTTGAGAATTTCCAGAAAAAATTAACCCTCACAGGTGGAAAAACTACCATCCCCTCCGGTTCTACTCCCGCAGATGCAGATTGGCATTTCGTTAGCTTCTCACAGGATATCTTCCAGGCGGGAGGGGCATTGGAACTACCCAGTGCCGATAGGTTTTACGCCGTTGTATCTGGCAAAGACGCTTGTCCCATTAATAGAGCCCATCTTCGCAAGCCTTTTTTAGAGGCAATCAGGTAAGGTGATATACCCTTAAAGTGAAAGGAGGCGAATAAAAATGTTAAAGAGATTTGTTCTGTATATTCTCTTTCTTATTGCCTGGATGGGTTTCTCCGCGTATATGCCGGACCCATTAGGACCTGTGACTATGGAGCAAGCGAAGCAGGCGATTGTCAATTGGGCGGGAAGGCAAAACCTTGAAATAAACTTTGAGGGGCACAATCCCCATCCAGGATGCTATTGGTATGAATTCCAATGTTATAAATTCTCCGTTTATGACCCAAATCCTGATGGTAAATACTCCGGATACATAAGCGTTGATTCCTTCAGCGGAGCAGTGGTGGAAATAGAACGTCCCTATTGTATGAATTTGAAACCAGATGAGGAAATAACTTCTATGATTTCACCTATGCAGGCTATAACCATCGCTAAGGAAGCAGCTAAGTCCTACTTCCCTAATGTGCCAATAGAATCCTTTGAGATGGCAATAGACCCAGATATTATAAACAATGGCGCCGCCTGGTCCGAACATAGAAGGCGCATCTTTGTCTACTTTGAAAACGCGATATACACTCCTTCGGGAGAAAAGGTCTGGATAGATGTGCAGGGGGTGACCGTCGTGCTGAATTCCGAGACTGGGGAATGGTGGGCGATTAGTTGTGCCTACGAACCAATAGAGATATCCCCTATCCCCAATATAAGCCAGGAGGAAGCGATTCAATCTGCTATCTCCTTCCTCTATGCTCTGGGTGCGGAATATGTAGAGCTGGAAGATGTAGAGGAAGTTTGGTCGCTGGCAAGGGAAGAAGGAGGAGGACCCCAGAAGGTGGTTAAAGGGATAGAGCTTCATCAATATCCCGGTGTCTATGGCACCTATGAAGGTTGCGGTGCTTGGATTAAAGTTGACGGACATACCGGTGAAGTCTTACGCTGGACATTTTCCTGGGGTGGTTTCTATCCCGAAAAGAAAAAATTCCTCACCTTGCTCTTCAATGGGAAGGAATACAAATGGAAGCAAAAACCTATTGTCAAAAGCGAGGGGATATACATAAGCTCGGACGATGTCAAGATGATGGGCTTCAAGGTTGCTAAATCGGGGAAAAATTATCTCATCTCATACAAAAAGGGGAAGGCAACGATAGGAGGCAAGGATGTTATACAGGTAAAGGGGAAGCTTTTCATAAAAAGCTCCGCTCTGGAGAAGCTCAAAGGGATAAAGGTCAAGCATCTAAAGGAGTTCAACATACTTAATATCTGGGTTATGAACGAGAAGAGCTATCAGCAGGGGAAGAAGGAACGGGAGAAGATGAAAACCGAGGAATGGTGAACTATATCAGTAGGTTCAAAAGAGGAAAATTAAACCAGGGGTATGCCCCGACCTTCCTGAGGTAATTAAAAGTAACTTTTTTGTTCCGTTTTTTTCAAAAATAAAACGCTTTGAAAGCTTTGTTTATTCGCTTTCCAACATCTCAATCCCTTCTGATAGTTCAAATAAGTCTACCTATTGTATGACATAAAGATGCGATATAAGGCTATGATTTTTTGAAAAAGCGATAAATTGACCATCCCTATTTATTCTTCTATAATTGTGATGGTGAAACGCTAAGATGAGAAAGAAATTTTCTTTCTGGGGATTTTTACTGAGTTTCTTAATAACAATATCGGCTTCCCAATCGCAAGGAGGAAATACAATGGAGAAGAGATATCTCAGGGAAGTTCCCCTGAAAAATGTTGACATCAAAGACCGTTTTTGGGCTCCTCGCTTGGATACCCTCAGAAAGGTAACCATCCCTCACCTTTTCAAAATGCTTGAAAAAGCAGGAAACATCAACAATTTCAGACTCGCTCGGGACAAAGCAAAAGAGGGTTACAGCGGACCATACTGGATGGATTCCGACCTCTATAAAGCTATAGAGGCAGCAGCCTATGTGCTTGCTAAATATCCAGACCCTGACCTTGAAAAACAGATGGACGAGCTGATATCGCTTATAGCCTCCGCCCAGATGCCCGATGGCTATCTCAATACCTATTTTGAGGTAGTCGAACCAGACAAACGCTGGACAAACCTTATGGCAGCCCACGAGCTATATTGTGCTGGTCACCTGTTTGAGGCGGCGGTGGCTTATTATCAAGCTACTGGCAAAAGGAATCTCCTTGATGTAGCTATCCGCTTCGCCGACCACATTGATTCAATCTTCGGGGAAGCCCCCGGCAAGAGACTCGGCTATCCCGGACATCCCGAGATAGAGCTCGCCCTCGTCAAACTATGGAAAACTACAGGGGAAAAACGCTACCTTGACCTCGCTCGTTTCTTCATCTTGAAAAGGGGAAGCAAGTTCTTCGCTCAGGAGCACAATATCCCCCTTGACCAATATGATGGAACAAACCTTCAGGATAATCTGCCGATGAAGGAACAGAAGGAGATAGTTGGACACGCCGTGCGTGCAGCCTATCTGATGGCTGGAGCGACGGATATCGGCAGAGAAACAAACGATGAGGAACTTCTGCAAATGGTGCAGAGGGTTTGGCAAAATGCAACGGAAAAAAGGATGTTCATAACTGGCGGAATTGGCAGTTCCTCAGCTAATGAGGGGTTCACTACAGATTACGACCTTCCTAATCTAACCGCCTATCAGGAGACTTGCGCCTCCTGCGCTATGGTCTTCTGGGCGCAGCGGCTCGCTCTCCTCTACGGAGATGCCCAGTATGTGGATGTCCTTGAAAGGGCTCTCTATAATGGAGCCTTAGCAGGGATATCCTTAAGTGGTGACCGCTTCTTCTATGTTAATCCACTTGAAAGCAAAGGGGGATATAAGAGGGAAGAATGGTTCGGTTGTGCCTGCTGCCCACCCAATATCGCTCGCCTCATAGCCTCAATCGGAAATTACATATATGCCCAGTCCGATGAGGGAATCTGGGTAAACCTCTATGTGCAGAGCAAAGCAAATATAGAACTAAAAAGTGGAAATGTTCAACTGGAAGTAATCGGTGATTATCCCTGGGATGGACATCTCCTCATCTTCATCCATCCTTCCCAACCAATGGAATTTCCCCTTAACTTGAGGATTTCTGGTTGGTGCAAGGAATTTGAGGTCAGAATTAATGGTAAATTGGAAGAGAAACCACTCGTAGAAAATGGCTATATCGTTTTAAAGAGAACTTGGAGGGAAGGAGATAAAGTGGAGCTCAACCTACCAATGCCAGTGGAAAAGATGGTCGCTCATCCCAATGTGAAGGAGGATATCGGCAAAATAGCCCTCCAGAGAGGACCACTTGTCTACTGCTTTGAGGCACAAGACCAGACCGCTCCACTTGGTCTTATCTACCTTTTTATAGACGGAGATTTCAAAGCCCGATTTGAGAGCAATTTGCTGGGAGGGATAGTGGTCCTTGATGGCGAAGGAATGGCGAGCGATGGAGTAAGCTGGGAGAAAACGCTCTATCAACCAGCACCTTCCAGGGTCAAAAAGGTCAATGTAAGGGCTATACCCTATTACGCCTGGTGTAATAGGGAACCACGAGAAATGAAGGTGTGGATGCCCCTCTACCCTCCCGCGCTTTGGGGTATGTGAGAAACCTTCTCGCTCTTAATTTCATCTAAATTTTTGAGGTGATAAAAATGAAGAAATTCATCTATATTCTTCTTCTCCCCTTTATGCTCCACGCTCAGGTAGGAGTGGTGAAAACAAAGCTTACCTCCCTGATAATTTACAGCTCCGGCTTCGGCTATTTTGTCCGTGAAGGAGAGGGACAACTGGAGAAAGGCTATGTCTCCCTTGATTATCTGCCTCAAGCAAGTAGTGGTTCATTTTGGATTTACATAAAGCAGAAGAACGCCTATCCCGAAACAATCATCAATCCCCAGGAAAACACGATAGATTTCAAGGACAAAGCGGAACTACTTGCCTCACTTCAGGGGAAGATAGGGGAAAAGTTGAAGATTGAATTGACCGAAGGAGGAACTGTGGAGGGCAAGCTTTCCCATGTCCTTCCTGACCTCATTCTTCTGGAAAGAGACAAAGGAGAGGTATCAGCTATAAATCCAGAAAAAGTAAAAAAGGCTGTGCTCCTCGGCTATCCTCTTAAGCTCAAAGTGGGTGGAATGGGAGAAAATGACAAGGTTGGGATAGTTATGAGCTATCTGCAAAGTGGACCGAGTTGGGAGCCCAATTACCTTCTCTATCTAACAAACGATAAAGAAGCGATGCTTTCCCTCCGAGCAACAGTGGTAAATAATCTGGAGGATTGGGATAACATAACCTGCTATTTCGCCATTGGAATGCCACGCTTTCCCTTAAAAACGATTATAGACCCCCTGATAACCCGAAGCCTTATGGTCTATACTGATGGAGCTATGCGAGTTATTCAGGGTGAAAAGGCCACCACAATAACGAATGAAGAAGCGGGAGCATATGGGGGATACGGTGGATATGGAGGATACACTCCACCACCCGTTTCCCTTGCAGGCGAGGAGCTTAGCGCCCTTTACCTCTACAAAAAAGAGGGCTTCTCCTTGAAAAAGGGCGATGCTGGTTCTGTAACCATTTCCAATATCTCCCTACCCTATAAACATCTCTACAGCTGGGATGTGAACAGGGGTCTCATAACACATCTCCTAACTTTCACCAACAAGACGGAAGTTCCCCTCGTGCCTGGGAGCATTCTCGTTGTTGAAGAGAGTAACCCTCTTGGGCAGGACTATCTGAACCTTGTCCCGGTAGGAGGTGAAGGTAGAATAACTCTTGGCATCGCTACCGAACTTGAGGGCAAGGCTGAAGAAACAGAAATAAGCAGGGAGTTCATTGAAACGAAGGAAAAGGAGCCGAAGACCTACGCCAAATTGACGATAAGGGGAAGGTTGGAGTTAACCAATCGCGGCAGGAAGGAAGCAGAGGTTGAAACGATAAAGACGGTTGCGGGTGAGATTATCTCCTCTACACCTCAAGCTAAAGTGATTTTGCTTTCAAGTGGTGGGTTGAATCCCGTCAACAAACTAACCTGGAATGTCAAAATTCCCCCTGGTGGCAAAATTGAACTGAAATATGAATTCACGACTTTCCAACAGGCTCCCTCGCTTCCTCCAACCCGCCCAGCTACCACTACTGAAAGCTCGGAGGGCACGATAGAGCAATAAAAAGTACGAAAGCTATAACGAGGAACTATCTTCTCTTATTCAAGAACCGTGCGAGATAACACGCAATAAGTATAGAATTGGACATATCCTTTTAGTAAATTAATTTCGCTCAATTTTTAAGAATTTTGTTGGTTAGCAAGATATAATCACCTTACCTCTACTTTTAGATTTGATACTGCACGATGGAGTGCGAAAAGCAAAAGATATCCTTTAACTGGCAAGAGCGGGGATTTGACTTTTGCACTTAAGGGGGTTAAATTTAAGATTTGGAGGCGAATAATATGGAGATTTTAACAGGAACTTGGAAAGTCAAAGTTGGTCTCGCCCAGATGCTCAAGGGCGGTGTGATAATGGATGTGACCAATGCCGAGCAGGCTAAAATAGCGGAGGAAGCTGGCGCCGTCGCCGTTATGGCTTTGGAGCGGGTGCCCGCCGATATCAGGGCACAGGGTGGCGTTGCGAGAATGGCTGACCCCCTTAAGATAAAGGAAATTATGTCAGCGGTATCAATACCGGTTATGGCTAAATGCCGGATCGGACACTTCGTTGAGGCACAAATCCTTGAAGCACTGGGCGTAGATTTCATAGATGAATCGGAGGTTTTAACCCCAGCTGATGAATCACATCATATTGATAAGCATAAATTCACTGTTCCCTTCGTTTGTGGAGCGAGGGACCTCGGTGAAGCTCTTCGCCGGATAGCTGAAGGAGCGGCGATGATAAGGACGAAAGGAGAAGCTGGCACAGGCAATGTGGTGGAGGCAGTGCGCCATATGCGTCTTATTATGGACGAGATAAGGAGATTGACCACACTTCCTAAGGAAGAGCTTATAGCGGAAGCGAAGAGGCTGGGCGCTCCCTATGAATTGGTGAGATGGGTTGCTGAGCATGGTCGTTTGCCCGTTCCAAACTTTGCCGCTGGAGGCATTGCCACGCCGGCGGATGCAGCCCTTATGATGCAATTAGGCGCCGAAGCCGTTTTCGTGGGCTCTGGGATATTCAAATCCGAGGACCCATTCGCCCGTGCCAAGGCAATCGTTGATGCCGTAACCTACTACGATAATCCCCAAATCCTCGCAAAGATATCGGAGGGACTGGGCGAGCCTATGCCCGGCATTGATATAAGAAAACTGGAAGATAAGGACCTTTTGGCAACGAGAGGATGGTAATGGAAAGTGCGGGTCGGAGTTCTTTCACTTCAAGGTGATTTTCAGGAACATCTGGAGGCTTTGAAAGCTCTCCCCGTGGAAGCCTTCCCCGTTAAGGACGAGGAGGGGATAGGTAAGATAGATGCCCTCATTATCCCCGGTGGCGAATCAACCACAATGGGCATCCTAATGACCCGTTGGGGTTTGAAAGAGGTGATTTGCAAAAGGGCCAAGGAAGGCATGCCAATCCTCGGCACCTGCGCCGGAATGGTCCTTCTCGCCCAAGAAGTGGAGAATTGGAAACAGCCCCTTCTCGGGCTTATGGATGTGAGGGTGAGGAGGAATGCCTTCGGCAGACAGAGAGATTCCTTTGAATGCAATCTGGATATAAAAGGGCTGGAAGGACCACCTTTCAGGGCAATATTCATCCGAGCCCCTGTGATCACTGAAGCTGGTCCATCAGTTGAGGTTCTCGCACATATCGACGATTACATAGTTTTAGCGAAACAAGGTAATATCTTCGCCTGTGCCTTCCATCCAGAACTTACCGAGGATACCAGGCTCTACCGCCTATTCCTTGGACTTTAGTGAATAAAAAGAATGAGGGGTAGAATCCTCGCTTTATTGTTTTTTCTGAGCCCCCTTCTTTTTTCAGAGCCGCTTACAACCATCTGGAGCCATAATATCAGAGCAGAAGGCGGTAGCACTAACGGAAAAGAGATTCTGCTTCGCAACGGAGAAGAAATACTCAAGCTTGATAAAAAAGGAAAAATCGTCTGGAAAAGAAAAATACCCCATTTAAAAAAGGCTTTCCTCCTACCCGATGGACAAGTCGTCGCACTCACTGGTGAGGGCAATAACCAGAAATTATCCTTTCTCAATCTCCAGGGCTATTCTTTCTATCAATTTTTTCCGGGTAGGGTTGTGTCCATCGCTTTCAGGAATAAAACTGTAGCCGTGACAACGGGGAGAGGAGAACTTTATATCTTCAGTTTACGGAACTCTCCCAGTAGATTGAGGGGCTGGCGAAAATACAGTTTCCATAAACAAATTAATGATATAGCAATCTTAACCGATGGGAAAGTTGCCCTCGCTATGCCTCAGGAACTTTGTATATTTAAAGAGAAGAGCCAACCGCTTTTCTACCAATTCGGGAACATCAAAAGAATATTCCCTTTGCCTGATGGGGGTTTCATCTCCTTGCTCCAAGAGGGAGATTATTTCTACATCTCCCGCCACAACTCCTCAGGTTACATTACCTGGAGCAAGGATTTCAAGGGTGAAGCTCAGGCATTGCTCTCCTTTTATCCTTTCTATTGCCTTTCCCTTGTAAGAAAAACCGGGGAAGAGATAGAGGAAAGGAAACTCGTCGTTTTGGAATCCAATGGAGATGTTCGTTGGCAGAGAGGTGGCTTACTTTTCAAACCGATTCCCTTGTTCCTTACATCACGGGGAGAGCTTCTCTGCACAGATGAGGAAGGGGAAAAATTGCTTCTTTTTAATGGTAAAGGTAGATTTATCTGGGAAAGAAAATGCCCAGGTAATATAAGAAGCTCCATACCGTTTGATTCTTCCTCCGTTCTAATCCTTTACCTTGATAAAATTGAGTTTTTGGAGGTGAAATCCACTGGTTAATAAAGAAGAGCTCAGGAATTTGCTCCTTTCTCTTCAAAGGGGAGAGCTTTCAATTGATGAAGTTGTGGAGAGGATTACTGATAGGGGATGGTATGATTTGGGCTTTGCGAAAGTGGATTACGGAAGGCTAAAAAGGGTGAGGATTCCTGAGTTTGTTTTCTGTCCGGGCAAAACGCCCGAGGAGATAATCGCTATCCTTGAACATCTATATAAAACGAATGGCAAAGCATTGGCTACCCGCGCCTCCCCAGAAGTTTGGGAAGCTGTTAAAGAGAAGCTTCCCGATGCTGTTTACTATCCAAAAGGAAGGATAATAATGGTTGGTAACCTCCCCCAGCCAAAGACAGAAAGATATATAGCGGTGGTTACGGGAGGAACATCCGATATACCCATTGGAGAAGAGGCAGTTTTGACTTTAAGATTTATGGGTGACAAAGTAAAGGAAATATATGATGTGGGCATTGCGGGAGTGCACCGCCTACTTGATAATATTGAGCATCTCCAGGGAGCCAGCGCTATTATCGCCATAGCGGGTATGGAAGGGGCATTGCCTTCCCTTCTTGCCAGCCTCTTAGGAAAGCCGATAATAGCTGTCCCCACAAGCATAGGTTATGGAGCATCTTTTGGGGGGCTTGCTCCACTTCTCGCTATGCTGAACTCCTGTGCCCCAGGTGTCGCCGTAGTGAACATAGACTCAGGTTTCTCTGCAGCAATATTCGCCCACCTACTACTTCATTCCTTCTAAATCCCCTTTTTAAAAAGAGACTTCCTCAGATGGCGATTGTGATTTTTTTCACTTAATATCGGTTTCCTCTATTATTTCCTTCGCTTTTTCTGCCATACTCTTGGGAACCATTATACTAACCTCGCCAAGACCATCGGCTAAAATCCCTCCCGCACCTGCACCCAATGTTTCGTATTGTAGCACCACGGGAATGCCCTCGCTCTCCAATTTGCCTTTGAGAATGATGGCTTTCATATAATCGGTCAAAAAAACGGTTACAATAGGATTCTCTTCGTTCATCTTTACCTCCTTTGAAATTTTAGCATATCAGCTCTTCACTAACAAGTGTCAAAGCAACCAAGGTCTCCTTTTCCTAAATGGCTCCTTGAATTTATTTTTTATCCTCCCCTCTTCCTCTAAATGAATCATACAGGCTCTTATACAACCCCTTGCTCCCTCTATAGCAGAGCAATGGTGGAACACATAGAGAGAGGTTGACATATAAGGGGTATTTTGTAGAGCCAGCCATTCAGGACGGGAATATCCGGGTCCACCCCTTTCTATTCCCTCAAAATCAATCTCGGGAAAATCGGGAGGCAAAAATGGATTTGTCTTCCTCGCTCCTCCAGTGTAGGCAAGCATACATCGCTCCTCGTTTAATTCTCCCCATTCAAATTCTCTACCGGCGATTTTAACCCTTACCGTCCTTTCCCCACTTATTGCCTTTCCAGAGCATTCGCTTACACAAAGCAAACATCTATCGCAGATAGGTGGACCTTCGTAGATTGGGTCCGGCTCAAGTGGGGCATCTGTCAAAATGAAGGCAAGACGTTGGCGTGGACCGAACTCCGGCGAGAGGAAAAGCTTGCTATATCCAATCTCCCCCATACCACAGATAACGGCAGCGATACGAAAATGAAGCAAAACATCAGGAGCAGGTTTTTCCGGCGAGACCGGGATACTTATCCTATTAGGTTTTCCCTGGAGGATATCCACAGATGCACCAATGACCATATTCTGAATCGGCACTGCCTCATAACCTTCATCCTCAATCAAACACGCTACCTCCCTCAAGACATTTGGAGCATAAACGAGATTTATATGAGCATAGCCCATTGAAGGGTAAGCCGCAAAATATGTACCCTCCTCTATGCCCCTGAGACTACCCCGAAGAATTCGGAAGCCTAAGCCGATGATTGACTTTGCTTCCGGAAAGATATACCGAGGGTCCATCTCCCTGGGCGCTCCCTGGAATCTATCCAATGAACCGATTCCTACTATGTCCGCTCCACATTTTTTCGCATATTCCTTAACTTTCTCAGCTGTAAGCATTTTAAAACCTCCTTCTTCTTGGTAAATCTTTACTTTTTATAAGGATACCATATACTATCTCTGAAATGAAGAAACCTTATATCTGGGTTTGTTGTCTTGTTCTTTTATCCTTTCTCATCAGCCTTTACTTTTACCCTATGATGCCCGAGAAGATGGCATCCCATTGGGATGAACAGGGGCGTGTAAACGGTTATATGAATAGAACACCCGCTCTCCTTCTCCTCCCCTGCCTGCTCACCTTCCTCGCCATTCTTTTCCTACTAATCCCGCGCATTGACCCACTCAGGGAAAACATAGCAAAATTTGAAAAATATTACTACAATTTCATCCTCTTACTTTTTCTCTTTATGTTGATGGTTCATATCCAAATGATTCTCTGGAATCTTGGAATCAAAATAAGCCCGAATCTTACATTTCCAGTTGCTATCGGTATACTCTTCTATTACACGGGTATAATGGTGGAAAATACCAAGCGAAACTACTTCATAGGTATAAAAACACCCTGGACACTCCACGATGACGAAATCTGGGAGAAAACCCACGAGGTCGGAGGTAAGGTATTCAAAATAGCAGGCATCATTTCCGCTATCGGGGTCCTCAATCAAAAATATGCAATCTATTTCATTCTCTCCATCATTCCCCTTTCCCTTTACCCAATCCTTTATTCCTATCTACTCTACAGAGAAAAACGAAGGAGGGGAAAACTATAAGTGCAAACCTCAATCT
>JACIXQ010000056.1 GCA_014360465.1 bacterium | reverse complement strand
AGCGAGTAAAAACCGCTTCTTCCCTCGCTATACATATTATCTCAACCCGCTCAACTTCTATCTTTTCCTCCACTTCCGCTATCTCAACAAAATCGCCCGGTCCTACATCCAGAACCCCTTTGCTAATCCATTCATATCTCTTCTTACTCCTAATCTTATCCACCAGATTGTTCAATCTCTTCTGGACTGCGGAAATCGTGTTCAAGCTGGCATTGACCTCTATCATCCGCTTCCTGAAGCCGATATAGTCATCGGATGAGGGATTGTTGATGCTGTCTGTGTTGATGAGGAACTGGCAAATGGGATAGCCGTAATAATCCTGCCCGCAAACCCAAATCTCATTCGCTTCAGGTGGCTCGGTTATCTCCCTGAACTCAAGCATAGCAATGCCATTATTCTCCTCTGCTTCCTCTGTTGTCTTCCAAAACTTTGCCACTGTGGGGGTAGTATTGGGGTCAGGGACGGGACGATAGATGAGCTTATGCGTAGGATAGCCACTTTCATCAAGGGAAAACGAAGAGATGAGTTGCCAGCCTGTGAATTCAACGATGCGTTCCAAGAGCTCCATACAGCTTGTCCCCTGTTCTGTCTGCCAGAGGAAGCCCTGCTCAGGTGTACCTGCGGGTAGCTTAAGGTTATCGGGGTCAGAAAATGCCTCAACATCCACGCCAGCGTATCCGCATATGTCTATGACTGCTTGGGTGTGGAGGACGCCATCGTAAGCTGTGCCAGCGGGTAGGTAGGTATTGCGTAGCTTGAAAGCCACGCCATCAGCTTGAAGCTCCCATTCCCTGCCCCAGACAACTTCCCTCGCCTCTGGCTCAAGGAGATAGCCCGAGAATATGGCGGTCGTATCCTTCTTGATGCCAAATCGGAGATGGCGTGTAGGGGAGAGGGAGAGGTTGGGGTCTTTAACCCTTATCCTCGCCTCTTCATCCTGAATGTTGAGACTGCGAGTGAAGGAGAGGTAGAGGACTTTGTCGCTTATATCCTGTGTAGTTGGTGAAGTTTGCCCTGTTGAGGAAGGAAATGAGATTTTGAATTTCCTTGCCCAACCTCCTGAAGTGAGGTAAATCTTGACACGCATATTTTGACCCGCTGAAGGTTTCCAATCAGTTAGCCCAGTCTCATCCATCAAATAGATGGCTGGAGGATTGTTTGAAGGTCCACCTTCAATGTATTTATCGGGTGGATAGCTTGGGAGATAGGGAGCGGTGAAAACGGGAGAGAGTGCGAATGCAGGAGCGTCATAAGTGAGGTCGGAGTATTTGAATAGTTGGCGTGTAGCAGTCCAGAAGTAGAATTTGGGGAGACCGATTTGGACGAGGTCAGATTTAGGGACGATTAGGTAGGGACTTTCCTCCGAGAAAAAGAGGAAGATATAGCGGTCATCCAGCTCAATCGTGGAAACCCAGAAGGTGAACCAGCCCTGAATGGGGTCTTCGCCCTGACGCAATGTGAGGATTTTGAGGGGAGCATAAGAACCATCCGATTGATATCTTTCAACGAGGAGCCTGCCCTGATTGGTAAGGTTGAAACGCAAGCCGATGGAGTATTCCCAGCTAATCCACCAGGTGTGGATGGCATTGGGTTCAGAATAAGCCCAAGCGGAGAAGAGGAAGGAGAGGGGGAGCGTGCCAGCGGGAACCTGTTCATATTGGACGAGGTCATTTGAGCTCCACCAGTAGTCATTGCTTCCCCTGATGGTAATTTTATCCCAGAGGGGAGAAGTTATAGACAGGGGATAGAGGTTGCCATAGGAGAGCCCCTGAATTTCCTTAGGCAAGAGGACGAGGAAGTTAGAGGGGTGGATGATGCAATTTTGGAGGAGCCAGCCAGGGGAATAGAGCTCCTCAGAGATACAAAAGCCTGGCTCTTCCGAATATTTATCGGGTAATTGGGCATAGATTGTGAAAGATGGCATTCCAATAGAGAAAAAGGAGCGAATGGAAATTGACTACCTAAATAGCTTATTGATATTCCTGATATAGTTTTTGCAAAAGGTAATAGACTGGTTTGTAGCTTTTTCTATCTATGGTCAAAAGACCGAATGTTTCCTCTGGAACGAGGAAGGAATGGTAATCAAAGGCGATGAACCAGGCGCAGCCGGCAATGAAGTAGGGCTTGCTTGTGAAGGCGCGGAAAGTCTTATCCGCTATTTCCAGTTGCTTATCAACCGTATGCCAGTCGGGGCAGGACCAGTAGCCCCATTCAGTGGCGATTATGGGTTTATCGGGAAAGGCTGAACGCATCTTCTCAATTGCCTCTATTGTGGAAGAATAGGCATCCCCACCATAGAAGACCTCCCAATAGAAATTGAAGCCCAGCACATCGGCTTCCTTTTGAGTTGGGTCATTGAAGAATTGCCCAACACTTGCCTGACCCAAAAGGCGTGTGCCATCAACCCTCTCCGAAAGCTTTCTCAATTCTCGCAAGAGTTCCGCCCTCTTGTTTCCACCACACTCGTTGCAGGCGCCGAGGAAACAAAGGGAAGGTCTGCTAATATCCTTGAACAACATCTCAAGGAACATCTGCTGGGCAATTCCCCGGTTGAGGACATTCTCAATCTCCCTATCGCCCATCCAGTAGATGGGGATTTCCTCCCAAAATGTTAGTCCAATCCGGTCGGCGAAAATAAGGGTATAGGGATGATTTGGGTAATGGGTTGCCCGCACGAACTTAGCCCCTAACTCCTTTATGATTTTCAAATCCTGGCAAATCATCTCCCAATCCATAGCTCTTCCTTTAAGGGAATCCTCGTGGCGAGATACGCCGGGCAGGAAAACTTTCTTCCCATTCAGAAGAAGGTAGCCATCCGAAACGCTGAGAAATCTGAAGCCAAACTGATTCCAGAACTCATCCCCGCCATCTATCTTTGCCCTGATGACATAAAGGTTCGGATTTTCAGGGCTCCAGAGCCTGGGAGAGGGGATTCTCAATTTGAAGACCATAGGCTTCAGCTCGCCTGGCTTCAATCTGAACTTTCCCTTCGTTTCACCTTCCAGCTGGATTCTTACTGATTTATCGGCTATGCTATGAGGACTGGGGTCAAGGGAAGAATTCTTGGGATTCGTTCCAAAACAGGAAATTTCAATCCTTGAGGAAATCGCCTTATCGCTTGTATTCCAGAGAAGAACCCTTGCTTTGAACTCGCCCTTTGTGTTCAATGGCTTCAAATCAAGGCGGACAATGTTCAATTTTGGTAGGAATTCAAGATAGACTTCACCAACTATCCCTCCATAATTCCACCAATCGCAAGCCCCTTTGGGAAGGATATCATCCCTTGTCCCCCAGGGGATGTTGTCAACCCTCACCTCAAGTAGGTTCTCTCCCTTTTTAAGAGATTTTGTGGCGTCAAAGGCAAAGGGGGTGTAGCCTCCTTCGTGGTAGCCGAGGTAATGACCATTCAGCCATACATCGGCGATATAGTTCACCGAGAAAAAGACGAGGAGTGCCTTTCCCTCCGGCAGGTTTGAGAGATGGAAGCTTTTCCGATACCAGATAACGCCCTCGTTTTTATCGGGGTAGGGGTTATCAATAAGGGGCGGAGAGATTTTTTCCCAATTGAGTTTAACAAGCTCCTGCCTGAATTGTACGAGAAGTTGGGGAGTTCGCTGGGCAAGAGATAGGGAATGGTCGGCTTCCTTTAGTCTTGCTTTCTCCCAAAGACCATCAATGTGAAGGCGGTGATGTGATGGCTGGGGTTCAAAAGCGGGGTAGGGGAGGTCATTCTGAAAGGGAATCCATTCTCCCTCCAGATTTTTCAGGTGAAAAGTGGGCAGAAGTGAGGCGGGAAATAGGTAGGAACCAATTAAAAGGAGAAGAAGGAAATTCTTGAAACTCATATTCAGAAAAATTCTAACCTCTTCACCTTGGTTGTCAATTTGGCTTTCTTCTTAAAAAACAATTTACTTGTAATCTATATGTTGTAAATCATATTAACAAAACAAGATTTTAAAGCGAATTTTATTCTTGAGAGGATATTTGTTTTTCTTTACAATATATTGTATAATTCTAAAAGCCCTTACTTATTAGGGCGGAAAAGGAGGTCCTAAAATGACTTTACACATCCATTATGACCATCAGTGCGGGGGGTGTGGAGCATACTACATACCCTATGAGGATGTAGTCTGCCCCAATTGTGGTCTTTACGAGGAAGAAAGATACGATTTTATCCCCGAGGCGGCGGATTCCCTTCTATTCAATCTTGAGAGATATAGTTCGTTTCTTCCACCAGCTTGGGCGATAACCTCACTCGCCGACCACATACTCCGTATCCTCTTCATCGTCTTTGAGGGTTTCAGAAGAAGTGGTGAGGAAGATTTTTCTCAATTTTCAAAAGGGCTATTAGAGCAAGGAGATTGGGGAGAACAACCTTACCTGAAGGACCACATCTATCTCATCTCTCTTAGGGTGAAAGAGGAAATAGATAAAAGGGGAAATTTCTTTGACATCGCGCAGTGAATCAATTAAAATGAAAGGTGAGTGAGAGATGGTAACCGTTATCCTCTATATTTTGACCGCCATTGCGATTCTTTTCTTCATTTTCGCTATGGCAGCTATCATACTTCTCGCACGGCGGATTGCCATACTCACCGATGATCTTCGTTCCCTAATAGGTAGCTTGAAGGGAAAGATTCCAAACACCGCTGATAAGATAACCGAGACAGCCGAGGAAGCACGTTTATTTTTGAACAATTTGCGGAAAGCATCCGATTTGGTCCACCTCATTCAGACCCTTATCACCTCCAGTAAGAAATTCTCCTATGTTGCAGGTGCTTTTCTCGCAGGATTGCGGATGGGATTAAAAGCCTTTTTAAAATCAAAGAAAAAACAAAGAAAGGAGGCTGATGAATGTGGCAGAGAACAAGGATAGCGATGTACTCGGTATAATCGCTGCGGCTTTGGCAGGGGCAGTAATCGGAGCGGCGATAGCCGTTCTCCTCACCCCCAAAACAGGAGAGGAAGTTAGAAGGGAACTGAAGGAAAGCCTTGGAGAGCTGACCACCAAACTGAAGGAAGTAGGAAGCACATTGAAAGAAAAGGTGGAAGAAGTGGTGGAGAAAGTAAAGAAAGAAAAGGAGGAAGCAGAGGGCGAACCATCCCCAGAAGATGCTATGGGCTGAAAAGAGCTGATGTCGTATGCTCGGTAGGGAAGCGGAGGAATCTGCTGTCTTAACCGTAGCCCAGTTGATGTGTGCAGCCGCTCGCACTGCTCCTAAAGCGAGGGGAATGGATGATATTGAAACAAGGATACTAAGGGAGGAAAAGGAACGGCTGGCGAACAAGATGGAGGAAATCGGAAGACAATACGATGTCCCCTTCTTCATAAGGGATGCCGATAATGTCAGAAGGAGCTTGGTTGTCGTCCTCATCGGAACACGAATAACCCCTCATAACCTATCCCCCTGTGGATTCTGTGGTTTCGCCAACTGCCAGGAGATGCAAGAGAAAGGGGGAATCTGTGCCTTTTCCCTTAACGATTTGGGAATAGCGGTTGGCTCCGCCGTGAGCATAGCCAGCCTCCATCACATTGACAACCGCATAATGTTCTCCGCTGGCTACACCGCCTTAAGGCTGGGGCTATTGCCACCAGAGGTCAAGGTAGCCTTCGGCATTCCTCTTTCCTGCACAGGCAAGAACATATTCTTTGATAGAAGATGAAAAATCTCCCCGTAAAAAGGGCTGTCTCCTCCGGGGGTATCGTCTTCAAAAAAGAGGATGGGGAATGCTCCGTCGTTTTGGTAGGGGTGGAAAGGAAGGGAAAACTGGTTTGGGCTTTGCCAAAAGGATTAGTTGAGAAAGGCGAAAGGCCGGAGGAAACCGCGATAAGGGAGGTGAGAGAAGAGGCTGGTGTAGAGGGAGAGCTTGTTGATAAAATAGGGGATATCTCATACTGGTATGTTGATAAGGAAGAGGGAGTGAGATATCACAAAACCGTCCATTTCTATCTTTTAAAATATCTGAATGGTTCACCAGAAAATCACGACTGGGAGATAAAGGAAGCTCGCTGGTTCCCCATAAATGATGCTATAAATGTTCTGGAGTATCCCACAGAAAAGAAAATGTTGCTCAAAGCAAAGGAGATGATATCCAAGCTATGCGGATAACTTTCCTTGGGACAGCAGCGGCTGAAGGCTGGCCAGCTCTATTCTGCGAGTGCGAAGCTTGCCAAAGGGCGAGGGAAAAAGGCGGTAAGAACATTCGTTCACGCTCCTCCGCCCTGATAAATGATGATTTACTGATAGATTTCCCGCCTGATACATATATGCATATGATAAACAACGGGATTCGCCTTTCCGAAGTGAAGTATCTTTTCATCACCCATTCCCATGAGGACCACTTCTATCCCCAAGATTTGGCTATGAGAGCTGTTCCATTTGCTCACATTCAGGGCAGAAAAATCCTCAAAATATTTGGGAACAAAAGGGTAGTAGACACCCTCAAGGATTTCAACATAGAGGGCGAAAGGACGATGATAGAAACCCATATGCTTCGTCCCTTTGACGAAGTGCAATTTGATGAATACGAAGTCCTCGCTTTGCGTGCCGACCATCAACAGGGCGAGGAATGCCTTATCTATCTCGTGAAGAATGAAGGTAAAACTATTCTCTGGGGGACCGATACGGGCTTCTTCCCCGAGGATACCTGGGAAGCCCTGTGCGGCAAAAGAGTTGACATCGCCATCCTTGATACGACGGGTGGTCCTCATTCCACCCCAGGCTATCATATGGGGATTCCCGAAATCATCAAGGTTAAAGAAAGAATGTTAAAAGAGGGTATAGCTCATGAACAAACCCTTTTTATAGCCACACATTTCTCTCATAATGGTGGACTCCTTCAGGAAGAGCTTGAAAAAGCCCTCAAACCATATGGCATTATACCAGCATATGATGGTTTCGTTGTGAATACTTAATCCCTAAGATGCTTGATAAAATCTGGAAAGTAATTGGTGAGGAGATTAGTGGGGAAAGAGCGGGGGAGTACATTCGCAGAATATATAGCCATGCTCGCTACCTTTCATTTGATAAAATCTGGCAAACAGCGCAGGAGATAGCCGAAATAATGAGGGAGATCGGATTGAAGGATGTTGAAATTCTTGGTTACCCAGCAGATGGAGTTACCAATTACGGTGGCTGGATTATGCCGATTGCTTGGGATATGGAAGAAGCTCGGCTTGAGATAGCTGAGCCCACTGTTGACGAGCCTCTCCTCGCATCCTATGAAATCACTCCCCATTCCCTGATGATGTTCTCGGCACCAACTGACCCAGAAGGGGTAATAGCCGATGTGCTCCTGATTGAGGAGGACATTGGGACTGTAAATGAAGATATTGAGGGAAAGATAGTCTTCTCAAACTTTATCGGTCCCGAATTCGCTTCAATAGCTTTTGAAAAGGGAGCAGTTGGGATAATCTCGGATTATCTGGGATTAATGGGAAGCAGATACTCAAAGGGCGATGACTACTTGAAAAATGCCGTTCAGCTCCATAACTATACGATACCTCCCTGGCGAATTGAAAAAAGGGGGTTCGGCTTCTCGCTTTCCCCCTCACAGGGTAAGAGATTAAGGGCGCTTATAGAGAAAGAAGGGAAGGTGAGGCTGAAAGCCGTCGTGAAAACGAGGCTGTATGAGGGGAAAATCCCGATGGTCACCGGTTTGCTTCCTGGGGAGGAAAAGGAGGAAATAGTTATCACCTCCCACCTCTGCGAACCGGGAGCGAACGACAATGCTTCGGGTTGCGGATTGGGGCTTGAGATAGCAAGGAGTATAAAAGAAGCAGTGGAGAAAGGGAAACTTGCACCATTAAAAAGGGGAATTAGGCTTCTTTACGGGTGGGAAGTGCGAAGCCAGCAGGCGTTTATAGCAAATTATCCCCATCTCAATCGTTTCCTTGCGGGAATCAACTTGGATATGGTGGGCTCAGACCTGAACGAGGCAAGGTCCGTCTGCAATCTCGTCCACAATTTCCCTCCCTTATATTCCTATACAGATTTCCTCGCCCTTCTCCTGCTAAGAAATCTCCAAAGGGAAAACCCTCTTTTTCGCTTCGCCATTCAAAGATTCGTGATTGACGATAATCTTCTTGGCGAGCCAGGGATATCTGCTCCCTTCTGTCTTCTCGGCTGCTGGCCCGATGCCCACTATCACACTTCACTTGATACCCCCGAGAACATCTCCCCATCTTTTCTGAAGGATATGGGGAAAGTAGCCGGCACCTATTGCTATTTCCTTGCCAATGCCGATTTCCCCGAGGCGCTCCGGCTGGCTCATATGGTTAAGGATTTGGCTAAGGAGGAAATCATAAAGGCTATTTTCCAGGCGAAATCTCGGGAAAGGAGTCCAGAAGAAATTTCCGAGTGGGTGGAGTTCTTGGTGATGAAGAACAAAACAAGGCTTAAATCCTTACAAAGACTGGTAAGGAGCAGAGGATTTGTTCCCACGGAAGAAGAGCTAAAAAGGAATAAAGATTGGTTCGCTCCCAATTCCTATTTATTCAAGGACGAGGAATTGAAGAGATGCATAGGGAGACTGTGCGATGAGCTGGAGACGTTCGGAAGGAAAGAATTGGCAGAACTGAAAAACGAAAATCGTTATCTCTTGAAAATGAAAATAAAGGAGAAACAACCTCCATTGAATAGCGTAAAAATGGTGTCTTCCCAAGAGGAAAATCTTGCCAGGGAGCTTGTTCCCCTGAGAACCTTTAGGGGAGCTTTGAGCTTTGAATTTCTTGATGAAATTGGAAGGGATAGATTGGAAAAATTGACAGGATTGAAAGTTGGGTGGGGCGTACCCGCTTGGCTTCAACTGGCTGTTTTCCTTTGTGATGGCAAGAAAACGGTTTTGGAAATCCATCAATTCCTTAAGAAAGAGGCACCTGTGGAACTGCCCATCCTAATAAATTCTTTACAATTTCTTGCCCATTACGATTTTATCAGATGGAGACCGGTCATCAGGAAGGAGGATTTTAAAAGGGCATTTGAAAACCTCGGGCTTTCCAAGGGTAGCATCGTTATGGTTCATTCTTCTTTGAGCCGATTCGGTTATGTAGAAGGAGGAGAGGATACCGTCATAGATGCCCTCCTCGAGACAATCGGCGAGGAAGGCACCCTCCTTATGCCCACCTTCACCTTCTCTTGGTTGGGCAATCCTCCCTACGACCCAAAGAAAACGCCCTCACGCGTGGGAGCGATAACGGAAGCTTTCCGCAAAAGAGAAGGGGTCATCAGAAGCCTTCACCCAACACATTCAGTGGCAAGCTTCGGACCGCTCTCTGATAAGATAGTGGGCGAGCATAATTGGGAGCTACCCGTCTTTGATAAAAGAGGGGCTTTCGGTAAGCTCTACGAGCTAAACGCTCACATCCTTATGCTTTCCCCTTTGAACACGAACACGATGATGCATATGGCGGAGGAGCTTGT
The DNA here is from genome assembly GCA_014360465.1 of bacterium. Classification (GTDB taxonomy): domain Bacteria; phylum Armatimonadota; class JACIXR01; order JACIXR01; family JACIXR01; genus JACIXR01. Next base: position 9,160 of record JACIXQ010000056.1, on the reverse strand, counting down.
CGGTCTTCCCTTGCCCGATTTTGTGGGTCACATAATCATAGATGGAAGGCGTAAAATCGTCCCTATAAGAAGGGCGCCCTGGCATGTTAACTTCGCCCCTTATTACGAGGTCCTCTTTCAACGCGGTCTTGTTAACTCCACAAAACTTGGCGAAAGCGAGATTTATCTGATGAGAGCGAAGGATGTCGTTGATATATCAACCGAAGTATTGAGGAAAAATCCACTTATGGTTACCATTCCCACCTGCGATTGCGCCTTCTGCAGAAGGATAAGGACAGCTCTTGGGGCAATCAGGGAATGATTGATAGAAGCTTCAAAACATAAAAAGAGAAAAAAGCAGAAAATAAAAGGCTATCAAACCTATCCAGGATTCCGCCATGACCGGGCAATATGGAACTGAAGTCCTTAATGCCAAGCTCCCTCTTCAAAGCAGATTCCGCCAAATCGCCAAGTGGCGCCGATATCGCGATGGTCAACGCCAATATCAAACTATTGATTAGCCCCATTCTCGCCCAGATTCCCAACGCTGTTCCCCCCAACAGTGTGATGAGAATCCCACCTACCAAACCTTCAAGCGTTTTATTGGGGCTCAACCTCGGGAATATGCGTTTCTTCCCAAAATAGTTGCCAACAAAGTAAGAACTTATATCGCTTAACCAGTTAATTACGACCACCAATACACAGAGCCAGCTTCCCGCTCTCAGGGAAGAAATGGGTGGATGAACGGTAGCCTCTGAGAGGTTTATCAAGAGGAGATAGCTGAAAAGTCCGCCCGTATATATTACCCCGAAAAGGGTTACACTAATGTCCCTGAGCAATTTCTGCCCTTTTCTGAGGCAAAGACCTTCAAGGAAGAAAACGACAAAACTTACAAATATGAGATGTGGCAATAGGTTCCAGTTTCTCAGGTAAGTTAGTAGCAGAATGGAGAGAGAGGAAATGAAACCAAAGAATTGGAAAGGAACAAAGTTGGATTTTACCAATGCCGAGAAAAGTTCTTTTAGACCAAGAAGGGAAAGCAATGCTAAAAGAAGGAAGAAGGGTATGCCTTTACCCCAGGGGCAGAGAAGGAAGAAGAGAAAGAGAATGGTCCCCCAAATGGCGGTGAGGACTCTATCTTTGAGCAAGTTCTCCTCCTTTAATCATTTTTAGATGGTACCTTCAGGGTTCTCCATTATGAATTTTTGGAAAAACAGCGAAGAAAATCCTAAATATTTTTAAGAATTCTATAAATTCGGGGAAGGTTTGACAAAGAAATTTGCAATATCCAAGCAACATAGTTGGGAAGTCAAAGAAGAATAGCCCGTCTTGACAGATAGATGAAATGCATCTATAATATACTCACGAATGCTAATCTATAATTGGAGGTGACAATAGTTTTGCCAAGGACCAAGTCGGCGCTGAAAGCACTGAAGCGTTCGGAGAAAAGAAGGTTAAGAAACAAAGCAATTAAGTCCGCTTTGCGGACTTTCCTGAAGAAGGCAATCACCGCTCTGATGGAGAAGGATGTAGAAAAAGCTAAGGAAGCAGTGAGAATTGCTTGCTCTCGCCTTGATAAGGCGGCAAGTAAAGGAGTAATCCATAAGAACGAAGCTGCAAGAAGAAAAAGTAAGCTGATGGAGAAGCTTCACAAGCTTCTCTCCTCAGCCTGAACACTTTTCCTTAAGCGCGGTTCGCCAGCTACCTTAAATATAAACCATTCCAATCTTTCCCAGGGGTCTGCTCCTCCCTTTATCTCTATGTCTAACCTGTGAAGTATGCGCAGTATGTTATAAAGGGAAAGTTTGCTAAACCTCATTGCTTGTTCTTGCCATTTTTTAGCCAAGAAACCGCGCTTTTTCAGCACCTGGAATATATTGTCATCACCTTCAAGAAGATATTTCCTCAAGGAGTTCAGAATTTCGCCCTTACTGGGAGGAATCCTTTCTGGAAGAGTTAATGGTATATTCCGCTCCTGAAGAAGCTTCGTCTGTATCAAAATCCTCGTATGGTTAGCCAAATTGTGGATGATTATGAGAGGCATCCAAATATCAGCCGTCTCCATAATTGAATGGAGATAACGCATAGCCTCCAGGTCTTTACCCTCAAAAATGGCATCTGTGAGTTCATATAGTTTGACATCTTCACTGCTCGTTACAAGGGTCTGCACATCCTCCTTTGTCACAGTTTTCCCCTCCGCATATAAAAGGAGTTTTTCTATCTCTTCCTCCAATTGACGAAAGTCCAATGACAATTCCGCAAGGGCAGATGCAGCATCTTTATCTATCTCTCCGCCTTTTCTCTTCACCTCCTTGATTATCCACTCTTTCTTTGCATTAATGGCGTCTTTCTTTCTAACCGGTAGAGTGAAATTTTTCTCAATTACTCGTTGCTTAAGCTCCGCTTCTTCTTTGCTTGTAAGGGGAAGCTCGCTCTTATCCTTAAGGCTCAAAACCAATATCGTTGTGGGAGGATTCTTATCCAACAATTCCATAATTACCCGAGAATTAATCTTTGGGATTTTCTCGGGGTCCTTCAAAATGACGACTCTGTATTGAGAAAGGAAAGGGAGTGTATTCATTTTCTGGAGGATTTCCGAAAGGGAAACATCCCCTCCGCTGAAGATGTCCAGATTGAACTCCCTTAATTCGGGAGGGAGGTATTTATCTATAAGCTCCTCTATGAATCTTTCCCTTTCAACTTCCTCTCCAGTTAGGAGGAAGATGTTTTTATTATCTGCCATTTCTTCGCTCTCCTCAATTCCTTTATTTTTTCTATTGTATATAGTATAACCCCTTCTTCCACTTCTCGCCTATAACAAACCTCCTCACAAATTTTTGTAACTTCCGCCAATTGGGCAGAGAAAGAAGGGGTCAAAAATGGGGATACCTTTCCCAACCATTCTCTAAAAGTATGATGGATTTGGCGAGAAGGCAACCCCAGCTTTGAAAGCTTTCTACAAAGGGCAAAATAGGAGATTATGAGCTCCTCTTTTTGTGTTCTTCTCCTCCTCTCTTTTCTTATATCCTGCCAGGTGAGACGATATAGCAAAAGGAGAAGAACAAGAGAGATAAGAAAAACACCAATTGGCACGATTTTCCTTTTATTGAGAGAGTAGTAGCGCTGGAGGGAGATTAAAAATTCATCCAACGCTGATCCGCCTGCGGGGGTTGGGTCAAATGTCATCCAACCCTTTCCTTTGATATAGGCTTCTACCCACATATGGGCGTCACGTGCCCTCGCCAACCAGACATCCCTTTCCTGGTCATATTCAGAAACCGAGTAACCCACCACCACCCTTGCCGGAATGCCTACTTCCCTGAGCAGTATGCACATAGCCGAGGCGAAGAAATCGCAATCTCCTTTCTTTCTCTTGAAGAGAAACCACTCAACGGCGTTATCGGCTGGAGGTGGAGAACCGGAAAGCCGATATGTATAGTTCGTCTTTAGATAGTTCAAAATTGCGAGAGCCTTACCTAAATCGTCCTTCTGTTGAGCTGTTATTTTCCTCGCAAGTTCGGTGGTTTGGGGCGAAAGAGGTTTCTGATAATATATGCTGGATATAAATCCAGCCTGTAAGGGAATCTCAGGTTGACAGAGGACCTCATAGGATATCTCGCCTCTTTGCATAAAAACAGCGGAGAGCGTGTAGTCCATACCGATAGTGATGAAGTAGGGCGAAACATCCGAAGTGAACCTCAGTTCGCAAGGGTGGGGAGCGGAGAGGATGTTAACCCTCCTGCCGAAGAAGCCAAATGGTCCAGCGAATCCGAGAGGTGGGAGAAGGAAAGGGTTTTCTTCTTTTAATGTTATATGGTATTTCCTCTTCGGTATATCGGGGTCTGCTGGTAAAAGGGAGAATTTTCCTCCTTGCGACGACACCGTGCTGAAACCGAATAGCGTTTTAACCCAGTATCTCCCCGTGAAATAATCATAGGTTCCAGCTTTCAAAAGGACAGGACCATCCCCCTTGAGCTCAAGGATGATGTTATCACCTCTTGGTAATCCTGAGCCAACCAAAAGCGAATTGGGCAGGAAGGGAAAGTTGCTGAAGAAATCCTGTCTAAAAAGGTTTCCCAGGCGAACATAAACCTGGGGAATGGGAACGGAAACGCTCAGCGCCCTGAGAGGGACAAGAAGGGATAGCGCGAGGGGCGAGGCGAGAAGGAAGATTATAAGACCAAGAATCAATAGCTGGGCTCTCAAGGATGGCAGATTCTGGACACCATAGGCGCTGAAAATTAAAAGAAGAATGGAAAACAAGGAAAAAAGAGATGTATAAAGGAAAAGCTCAGGGTCAACCGAGTAAGCGGAAACGAGTCCCAGGAAAGCAAGAGAAGGGATGATTGAAAAGAGGAGATGCCCCTCGGAGTAAAGATTGTAACTGCGGATAACCACAAGCCATAGCAGAAAACTTCCAACGATTAATCCCGGTTCACCACCTACCTCGGGTGGAAAAAGCAGCAATCCTTTACCTTTGAAAGTATCTATCAATAAAAGAAAGATCAATGTGAAGATGAAGAAGGAAGAATAAAGCTTGGGATTCTTTTTCTCCTTTAGGAGATAACTGACAAAGTAGCCGGTTAAGACGAATATCAAGGAAGTAACTCTTACTATGCTACTTTCAACAACCTGATAATAGGCGAAAAGCCCGCTGAGAGTGACACCCAAGGAGGTTAAATAAAGTATCGCATCCCCCATATTTTCTCCAACCTTTCCTTCAAATTTTCACCCTTTCCGATGACATTGACTATTGCGAATCTACTTGCCGCCTCAACGAACTGGCTTGCCAACCATCCACTTTTTCCAAAGGAAGCGCCATCTATCAATATGACGAAGGGGACATTCCCCTGCCCGCTTTGTTCTTCCAAAAAGGGAAGGAGGGACAAATCAGGCAGAGAGGTTAAAATGGTAAGTGGGAAATCTTTTGGAAGAGAGAATTGCTCAAGCAGTGAGGACAAAGTAAGAGGTGAAACCGCTTCCAATCTCGTCAATTCTTCCTGGACTGTCGCAAATTCGGTATGGCGGGAGTGGATTATCTTCCCTTCTTCGTTTGAATATACCAAATTCAGCTCACCCCCATTTGATATAGTTGTCCAAGCAAGGGAACAAGCAATCTTGAGGGCAAGCTCAAACGAGTTATCAACATAACTGCCGAATACACCCTTGGGAGAGCAATCTATGACGATGATTTGCGATTTAGAACCAGCCTGGGAATGAAGGACTACGAAGAATTTTCTCCATTTTGCTGTCAACCGCCAATGGACATCCCTTATGTCTTCCCCTTGTTCCCATTCCCTTACTCCGGCAAACTCCACACCTCCCCTTGATAGTTGGCTACCGCCCATTCCCTCTTCTCCTGTCCCACCACTGAATAAAAGAGGCGAAAGCCGGACATAAAAGGGATAAACGATTATCTCGCCGTCTACCTTCACCTTTTTGTTAAGCTGAAAAACGCCAAGAAAATCAAGTCCCCCGATGCTCAACTCACTTATCCTGTAAACACCCCTTCTCAGGGCGAAGAAACGCTCCTGTCCTGTCCACTCATTTGGACTAAATGAGGCTGGGGCAATGCGAACAAGGGGACTTGGCAAGTCTGCATAAACGGTGAGACCTGGAAGGAGAACCCAGCTACTCCCTATTGTGTAGGTTATGAAGCCTTCCTCCCCCTGCGTCATCTCAGAAGGTAGCTGGAAGCTGACTTTCGTTTTCCGCAGAGAATAATAGCTCAAAATGATGGAGGAAATGACTATAGACCAAAGAAAAGAGGTTATGAAGATGATATGGGGAAGTTTTATCACAAATGTCAGGATAAGGGCATACACGCTTAGAAAGAGAAGGGCAAATTGTTTAACCCGCCGGCTGACCATAAGGAAAGCCCTTTCTCCATTTATTCCAGTGGAACGGGAATCTTTTCCACTATTTCTTCTAAAAGGGAAGGGATATCTACCCGTCTCTCGGGTCTTAAAATGAGGCGATGAGCAAGGACTGGAACCAAAAGACCCTTTATATCGTCAGGTATGACATAATCCCTACCATCGAGCAGGGCGAGAGCTTGAGCACATCTTTGAAGATGTATTCCCACCCTCGGGCTTGCGCCAAGCATAACGGCAGGATGTTGGCGGGAAGCAACCATTATGTTCACTATATATTCTTGGATGGCTGGGGAGACATATATTTCCTTCACTTTTTCCTGCATCTCTACCATCGTTGCAGGGTCAATGACAGGATTAACCTTCTCGGAAAGGTCATCAAGTTGTTGATGATTCTTGAGGATTTGCTCTTCACTTTCCTTTTCAGGATAACCAAGTGATATCCTCATCATAAACCTGTCAAGCTCCGCCTCGGGGAGGGGATAGATGCCGTAGTGTTCGATCCTGTTCTCGGTGGCTATGACCACAAATGGCTCGGGAAGCTTATAGGTTACACCATCGCTCGTTACCTGGCGCTCTTCCATACATTCAAGAAGGGCTGCCTGGGTCCGAGGGGATGCGCGGTTTATCTCGTCGGCAAGGACGATGTTAGCGAATATGGGACCGGGATGGAAAACGAATTGGTTTTTCTCCGGGTTGAAGACCGGTCCGCCGGTGACATCTGAAGGAAGGAGGTCAGGAGTGAATTGGATTCTCTTAAATATCCCTCCTATGGCTTTCGCTATGGCTTTCGCGAGGGTGGTTTTGCCAACCCCCGGAATATCATCGATCAGAAGATGTCCCTTGGACAAAAGGCAGATAACGGATAGTCTGACCTCCTCTTCCTTCCCAATTATCGCTTTCTTGATTTCTTCTATGATGGCGTTGGCTTTTTCTTTTGTTTCTGGTAAGTTCATTTTTTCCTTAGAGTTTTTGGATAGGATATGCCGACACCAGTATAAACCCCCTTGTGAGAGCCACAGACGGGGCAGTGCCATCCATCGGGAAGTTTGATGAAGGATTGAGCTTCGGGCTGATACTCGTTTCTGCAAATCCTACATTGCCACTTTCCAAGGAAGTAAAGGGCGTTCGTCGTCATATAGGGACCTCTTTTCTCGCTTTCCATTTAAGTGCTCACCTCTTGAGAAACTAAGATTTTTTAGTTATTTTATAAGATAAAGGAAAACTCGTCAATCAAACGCTTTTCCTCAAAAATAATTCACCCGAATTGAAGGCTTTGAAGAGCATCCTTAACTAATTGTTCGGTATTCTAAAGTCATCATATATAGAGTCTTGCATTATCTAATCGCCCATCGTCTCGTTTTCTTCTTCCCCAGGGAATTTCAAATTACGATAAAATTTTAGATGACAAAGATTTCAACTAATTATTATATTATTTAGGAGGTTTAACTATGATAAAATCCGCGATTAATTCAAAGCTATTTCTCCTTCTCTACTTAACCGTTTGTTTTTCTCCTCTATCATTAGCTGAGCAGAATAGAGTAGGGAAATGGGATTTGTTTGAGCTTTCGTTCAAGAACGAAAGGATATATGCCAATCCTTTCCAGGATGTTTCCTTAATTGGCGAATTCACCCACGAGGAAAGCAAAAAGCTCTACAAGGTTAACGGCTTCTATGATGGAGGATTGCTCTGGAAAATACGCTTTATGCCAGATAGGGAAGGAAAATGGCGATATAAAATATACTTCTCCGATGCAAAAGATAAACCATATGAGGGAAGCTTCCTCTGCCTCCCCTCAAAGATAAAAGGTCCTCTTACTGTTTATCAAAACAACAAAATCTGGTTTGCCTACGCCGATGGCACACCTTTCTATATGTTTGCCTTTGAAGCTACCGATGTTGATGTCCTCGCTGATTTAGGTATTCTGGAGCAGACACTTGATTTTCTCCAAAAGCAAGGTTTCAACACAATAGTCGGTCCCCACATAGGTTTAAGCGAAATTCCCGGCATAGGGTATCGTGCGCCCTGGGTGTATACTGGGAAGGAATTCGACTTCTCCCGTTATGACCTTAGATTTTGGAAAAATATGGACAAAGTGCTTTTCTCTCTCAAAAAGAGGGGTATGTTTCTCGTTCCTTTCAGCATATTTGGGGGCACGAACGATGTGCCAAAGATGCCCCAAAAGGAATGGGAGAATTTTATCAGATACTGGACAGCACGATGGTCGGGCTTCTATAATGCTACATTTCAGCCTTTCTCCGAGTGGGAAGAAGGGTTCAGCCCTAAAGAGGTTCTCCAAATCTTGAGTCTCTTAAAAGCGAATGACCCTTGGAAAAGGCTCGCAAGCGTTCATTCCTGGGATTACAGCAAGAAAGCCACGGAGATTTGCAGAGCAAATGCCTACGATTACTTCACCCTCCAGGATAAGCTGACGGATTGGAACTACTGGAAATATAAAAATGTTATGGATGAAATTCGCAAGGTGGTTGAGAAACCAATTTTAGCTCAAGAGTGCATCTGGGAGGGAAATTTTTATCAAGAAGAAGCGGGCTTGGATGTGGAAAATATGAGAAGAGCCTCCTGGACGATTATTCTTAGCGGAGCATATCTAACATATGGCGACGAGGTAACCCCTCCCCGAAAAATAGGAAGGGAAGGCGTTCACTTTACAAGTTGGGGGATGCTGCTGAAACCAACAGGTCAATTGTATCCCTACTTGAAGTTTATGTTTCAAATTATCACCTCTTTGCCCTGGTGGAAGATGAGACCATTTGAAGATATAGAGGGTAATAAGCATCCCATTTGTCTCGCCTCACAGGACAAATCGGTTTTTCTGGTCTATCTACCCGAGGGTGGCGAAGTTAAGCTAATAGGAGTCTCGGGACACTTTGATATAACATTCCTTGACCCAGTGAAATTCGTAAAAGAAAAGGAGATGAAATTTAGCGTTAGAGAGGGAGCTTTATCATTAACTTGTGATAAAGAAAAGGTGCTCATCGTTAAGAAAGCGAAATAGTATTTAAAGATGAAGAGGTGCTACATATGAAGCGGACAATTAACTTCTATTTATTTTTTATGTTGATACTAATCGGGCTCAAAAGCTCTTTCACCACAAATGTGGGACAAAATAGGGTAGGGAAATGGGATTTGTTTGAGCTTTCATTCCAAAACGAAAGGATATATGCCAATCCTTTCCAGGATGTTTCCCTAATTGGCGAATTCACCCACGAGGAAAGCAAAAAGCTCTACAAGGTTAACGGCTTCTATGATGGAGGATTGCTCTGGAAAATACGCTTTATGCCAGATA
>JACIXQ010000055.1 GCA_014360465.1 bacterium | reverse complement strand
GGATAATAGGCTATTGATAATGTTGTCTATTTTATAAAAGCTTAGCAAACTCATAAGCACGCTTGCTAAAATTATTAATGGCCAGGCAAAAACGAGAAATTCATACATACGAAAGTATGTCTTTTTCCAGAGATGACGGAAAGGGGGAAACTTATAGGTGGGTATATCCATCAAAAAGGGTTCTAAAGAGCCCGGAAATAAACCTCTTAATATCCTGCCTAAAATTCCTATCACAATTAGGTTTAAGAAGTATAGAGCAAGGGCTGCAAAAGGTCCCAAGTATGCCCCTACAAGAGCTAAAATCACAATTGAACGCGCGGAGCAGGGGATGAAAGACACTAATAAGCCGGTTATAAGTCTATCAAGCGGGGAATCAAGGATACGGGTTACAATTAGGGCAGGAACATTACAACCATAGCCTAGTATAAAAGGAATAACCGATTTGCCGTGAAGCCCTATGCGGTGAAATAAACCATCAAGGAGAAAGGCTGCGCGGGGTAAATAGCCGGCATCTTCAAGAAAAGAGATGAAAAGTAGCAGGGGAATGAGATAAGGCAATACTATTCCTATTCCTCCCGCGATGCCCTGAACTATTCCTTGGAATATGGCGAATATAATACTTTTTTTAGCGATGGAGGAAAGTAACTCATCTAATTTATCAAAAGGGGAGAGAACGATGTTCCCAATAAAATTACCGAGTTTAAAAACGAGAAGAAAAACAATTCCCAAAACTGCACCGAGCAGTAAATAGCCAACCACTGGATGCATTGCATATATATCTATAATGTCATCAATAGTCCTTTTAGGTGGATGGATTATCTTGGCAACTTGCTCAAATATATCCAATGAAAGGGCGTGCCTTTCCGATGAAAGCACAAGGTTAGCAGGAACACCGTGGGATTCTTCCAGTCTTTTACTTACCTCTTCAAGTTTTTTAAGGATAGTTTCTCCCTGTTGCGCTTTCCTAAGCTGGTCTATTAACTCCGTTTCCCCCTCAAGAAGACGGATGACGAAAAATCTGCGAGGGATTCCGAATTGTTCTATAATATTTTGAGGTATAATCCTATCAAGTTCTTCAATTGCCTCTTCTACATCTTTGCGGAATTTCAAGCCGGAAGGTTTTGGTAAATTGCTACCTACCGAAGACCTCATTAGTTCAACTATCCCTATACCTCTTACTGCTGTAGTAGGAATGACCGGTATACCGAGCAGTTGGGAAAGTTTATCTATATCAATTTCTAATCCCTTTTTCCGTGCTTCATCCATCATATTGAGACAGAGGACCAAAGGTTTACCCAACTCCAAAAGTTGTAATGTCAACTCGAGGGAACGGGAAAGAACGGAAGCATCAGCGACATTTATTATCGCATCTATCTCTTCTTTCAAAATAAAATCGCGAGCAACCTTCTCCGCTATGTCTGAATAAGATAGAGAGTAAATCCCCGGTAGGTCTATTATCTCAATTTCTTTTCCCATAAAGCGAGTAGAGCTTTTTGTATAGCTGACCGTCGTCCCAGGGAAATTGCCCGTTAGCGTTTTGAACCCTGCAAGGTTGTTGAATATTGTGCTCTTACCGCTATTCGGTTGTCCGATTAAGGCAATCCTATACGGTCTTGGTTTGTTGTGCATCTATCTCTTCAACAATAATCTTGCTCGCCATTCCTAATCCTATCGCAATCCTTGCTCCGCTCTGAAGGTGTTCCACAAGGATGGGACCTCCAAATGGAGCCGATTCGAGCACCTTCACTTTATCACCTTTATAAATCCCCAGGCGGGAAAGGTGAAAATGAATTCCTCTACCACCCAAAATATGGGTAATTTTTACAATTTTTCCTGGCTGTATATCTTTTAAAGTCATATCAGGATTATAAAATTATAACCTTTTTTCTTTTAAAGACAATGTTTTGAAAGCAATTTGTCCTCACATTTATATTCTTTAAGGATTTTGGAATAATGAACGAAATATGAGAGCAGAAAGCTTATTTCCAGCATCTTTCGTTTTTTAAGTAAATTTAATATCATAATTGTTTTCTCTGGTTGAGGTAGGCGTTCTTTTGTTGTAGAATTTGATAAATTTATAGAAATGGGAGGTTAGTATGGATAAGAACGATAAAATCAAGATTGGAATAGTCGGAATGGGACTAATGGGCTGGCAATATGCTGAGGTCATTCGCTCCCTTCCGGACGCTGAGCTGAAATGGATTTGCGAAATAAATGATGAGAAATTACATAGCGCCAGCACCCATTTCACCGTAGATGGTTATCTTGATTTCAAGGAGGTTCCTCTTGACAATACTGATGCCGTTATAATCGCGACACCGGACAACTACCACCTTGAACCTGCTTTATTCTTTGCCCAGGCTAAAAAGCATATTCTTGTTGAAAAACCTTTAGCCACAAGCGTGCAGGATGGCATGGCGATTATAGAAGCAAGTGAATCCTCTGGTGTGAAGCTTATGGTGGGACATATTCTCAGGTTTGATCCACGCTATGTGGTTGTGAAGCAAAGAATAGAAAGTGGTGAAATAGGCGATATCATCCATATGTATGCGAGACGGAATAATCTCTTGTCCAATGCCATAAGAATAGGGGGAAGAACCTCCCCACTCTTCTTCCTGGCAATCCACGATATTGACATCCTATGTTGGCTCAAGGGGGCACCTCCTGTTAAGGTTTTCTCAATCGCCACGAGTAAGCTTCTCCGTTCTTTAAACACCTATGATTCCGCCTTCTTGCTTTTAGAATGGAAAGATGGAACAATAGGTTGTATTGAGACATCTTGGGTAATGCCAGACTATTCTCCTACTGGCTTAGATTGTCAACTGGAAATCGTCGGCGAAAGGGGAGCTGTTCATTTAAGAATAGACAATCAGAACCTTCAAATCTTCAAGGAGAAAAGCGAATTTCCCGACACTTCTTATCATCTGGTTCTTTATGACAAAGCCTTCGGGATTTTACGTGCCGAGGTGGAGCATTTCCTTGATTGCATAAAAAATGGAAAGGAATTGGCGATCAGTGCTGAAGAAGCGCTTCTTGCCGTTAAGATAGCCGCGGCGGCTCATAAATCTATTGAAGAGAAAAAGGGTGTGGAGATATGAAATATTATCTGGGGATAGATGGCGGACAGACAAAGACCGTCGCTGTGGTGGGGAATGAAAAAGGTGAAGTTTTGGGCTGGGGTAAAGGAGGACCTTCAAATCACATAAGAGAAAAAGGTGGAAAGAAGCGGTTCAGAGAGGCGCTGAAAGCATCCGTTGGAGAAGCTCTTGCACAGGCTGGAATTAAAGAGCCACACTTTTATGCGGCTTATCTTGGGATTTCTGGCGCTTGTGAGGAGATGCGCAAGATAGCGAGGAGGTTGATAAAGGCAGAGGAGATTTTCCTGGAAGGGGATGCTCTCCTCGCCCTTGCTTCCTGCACATTGGGGAAGGAGGGAGCTGTTATAATCGCCGGAGGCGGTTCAGTCGCTTTTTGTGTGGACAAGGAAGGTAGAAGTGCTTCTGCGGGAGGGTGGGGATACTTTATGGGTGACGAGGGAAGTGCATTCTGGCTTGCCAGAGAAGGGTTGAATGCTTGCACCAAGGCGGTTGATGGCAGAGGCAAAGAGACCTTAATCCTCCCCTATATCTTGAGATATTTTGGAGCAGAGGATTTATATGCCATCCACAGAAAGATATATTCTGGCGAGGTTGGGCGACCGAAGATAGCAGGTGCGGCACAGGCAGTGATTCAGGCTGCAAAAGATGGGGACGAGATTGCCCTGGAGATATGTCGTAGAGGAGCTGAGGAGCTTGCTCTTGCTTGTATCACAGCCATAAGAAAACTTGGAATGGAGAAAGAAGAGATAATCGTTGGACTGTTCGGTGGGATTTTCTCCGCTGGGGAAGTGATTGCGAAGCCTCTTAAAGATAGGATATGGAAAGAAGTTCCAACAGCGAAGTTCACATTTCCCCAGTTGCCTCCCGAGGGCACGGCATTGCTATTAGCGCTAAAGAAAAGCGGAAGGGAGACAACGGATGAAATTGTTGAGAATATAAGAAGAACGATAGCGGAAAGGAGAAGAGATAAAAATGGATAATGTAATTGCCAAACTGAAGCACGGTTTGATAGTTTCCTGCCAGGCTGACAAGAGCAGCCCTCTTTATGGTCCGGTCTTTATGAGCGCTATGGCGAAGGCAGCGGAAATAGGTGGAGCAGTGGGGATAAGGGCTAACGGTCCTGATGATATCAAAGCGATAAAATCGGCTGTTAATCTTGTGATTATCGGGATAAATAAGAGCCAAATTGCTGGCTACCCTGTTTATATTACACCAACTTTAGAATTGGCGAGGGAGGTTGCGGAAGCTGGAGCAGACATAATAGCCTGTGATGCGACTTTAAGAGAGCGTCCAATTCCCTTTAAGGAGTTGGTAAAGATGATTCACAATGAACTTGGCTTGAAGGTTATGGCAGACATATCCACTTTAGAAGAAGGACTACGAGCGCAGGAGGATGGGGCAGACCTTCTCGCCACTACTCTTTCTGGTTACACTCCTTACTCGCGCAAATTAAAGGGTCCAGATATTATGCTTATAAAAGAACTTGCAAACAAAGTAACCATACCTGTGATAGGCGAAGGGAGGTTTAGATACCCCTGGCAAGTAGGTTTAGCGATTAAGGCAGGGGCTTATGCAATTGTAGTTGGCAACGCGATAACAAACCCGATTTCCCTTACACGCTGGTTTTGTCAGTACCTACCTAAGTAATATCTTATCCTTCGCTACCAGCTGCCAACTTTTGCTTCTTAGCTTCCAACCAAGCCTTATATGCCTCCATCACAGGGCGTGTGGTCTCCTCCATCTTCTGGGAAAATTCATCAAGGAATTCCCGCAAATCAGTGAAGAGGCACTCCGCTCCTGGATGGGTTGGGTGTGCTCCGCCTTCCTCAGCTGCTTCCCTTAAAACCCAGGGATTATCAACGATCATACAGGGTTTGAAATAATTATCAGTCCAAGGGAAGCGGTTTCTTATCGCTTTGAAGAACGGTGAATTGAGGCATTCAAAGAGCGATTTTTCTTTGACATTATCTACTGCGAAATGAGCGAATACACAGGGTTCCACTTCTCCCTTATTGTTGATATGAGCGTATAACCTACCACCTGCCATACAACCAGAGGTAAGGTGTCCATCGTTCCAGAAATCCGCCACGAAGATGGGCTTGGTATCCCTAATCTTCCATATTCGTTCCCTAACATACTGCCTCTGCTCGGGAGTGACCATAAGGGAGGTATCGGGTGCTTTCCCTACAGGTACATACATAAAATACCAGCCGAAGAAGCATCCTTTGTCTATAAGGAAGTCAACGAATTCGTCGCTTGAGACGATTTTGTAATTAAGACTTGTGTATGTAGCGGAAAAACCGAAGAAGACACCCTCTTTCTTTAAATTATCCATTGCTTGGAGAACCTTCTCATATACGCCTTTACCACGGCGATAATTAGTTTCCTCGTCGTAACCTTCTATGCTGATTGCTGGTGCCACATTGCCCAACTTTCCTAACTTTTTCGCCAGTTCCTCGTCAATCAGTGTTCCATTTGTATATACGAGAAATGAGGCATCGTTGTGTTTCTTGAATATATCTAATAATCCCTCATAGATGAAAGGCTCACCGCCAGAGATAGTGAAGAAAAAAGTCCCCATTTCCTTCGCTTCAGTCAAAACTCTATCGAAGACCTCAAATGGCAAATCGCTTTCCTTTTTATAAGAACCAGCATAACAACCAATACAGTTAAGGTTGCATCGCATCGTGGGGCTTATAACTATTAGGAAAGGAGCAGCCAAACCCTGGGCTTCCAATTCCTTTCTTCTCGCGAGGGTGAAGTAAACGGCGTTCAAACCGAGGTTATTGAAAAGTTTTTGGCGTACTGTGGGGTTAGTATCTCTCAAAACACGACGGGCGAACTCTATAGCTGGGTGCTTCTTCTCAAAAAGAGTGCGCAGTTCACGGAGTTGTTGCTTGTGGTAATCGTGCCGAGCAATTTTCTCTAAGACATAGGTTAAGCGAATGAGATTGTCATCGGAAGCTCGGCTCAAAAGGGGAACTATCAACTTCATAGCTTGATTAGCAGCAATTCTCAGAGCATTTCTTCTAAATGCCATAGCTTAAATCCTCCCTTCTACATTATTATACAGGTTTTCATCTTGTATAGATTGATAAATCTCGGGATGCATCTTGACGAAATTTTCATAATATTCTTTGTTCTTTATACAACCAGGGTCGGGGGCCATTGGGTCGCCGAAGTATGCAAGTGCCCTTGCTCGGCAGCCACCGCAAGCTTTGTTGAATTCGCAGCTTCCGCAAGCACCCGAGAGCAATTTCCTATCCCTTAATCGGTTAAGGAAGGGATGATTATGCCATACATCAAGGATTCTATCGGTCTTGATATGCCCCAGGTGAACCTCGGGCATATAGACACAAGGAGTAATTGTACCATCGGGTTGGATAGCCATATATGCCCTTGCTACTCCGCATCCTCCTATAAGCTCGGCAAGCAGAGAAAGGTCCTTGGCTTTGCCGGTGCCAAGATGGGCAATAGGAGCGAATTCGGGTTTATCCCTATCAAGGCAGATGCGTCCCAGTTGCGGGGCAGTGGTGCAGAGAGAACCACCCTCCCCAAGGAAATCGTACATCTGTTGGAGGATTGATTCCTTCTCCTCTGGAGTAAGGTCGCTATTCCAGATTTCTTTACCCCTTCCTGTTGGTATGAAGTTGTAAACCATAACCTTATAGACTCCAAGTTTCTTCCCTAATTCAAGGATATCCTGAAATTCGTCATAGTTGTATTTTGTGACGGTGACGGACAGGATAGCGTTTCCCCCTGCCTCTATGATATTCTTTATCCCCTGGATAGACCTCTCCCAGGCGCCCTTTACCCCTCTGAAGAAGTCATGCTTTTCTGGGTTGGCAGAATCTATGCTGACTGCAACATAAGCGAAATCGTTCTCCTTGAGCCTTCTTGCTATTTCGGGTGTTATAAGAACTCCGTTGCTGTTCATAGAGAGATATAGACCTCTTTCTCTTGCTTTTTCCACGACAGCCCAGAAATCCTTGCATAATAGTGGTTCGCCGCCGGAGAATGAGAGGGTTGGGATGTGAGAGTCAGCTATTTCATCCACGAGCCGAAGCTTCTCCTCTCTTGATAGTTCGCCCATACCAAGCTCCTTTGGGCGAAGACTGCCAGCATTCTCATAACAATGTTTACAACGAAGGTTACAGGTATATGTTATGTTCCAGACAATCATCAAGGGTGCATAAAAGGTCATCGGTAGATTCAAACCATATTCTTGAACGCTTAAAGCAGCATTCAGGATGGTGCGCCTTATGTTCGGATGTGCCATATATTCGGATAATTTCTCCTTTGGGATTCCTATTGCCTTAGCAACAGTTTGAACAAGCGAATATACCGGTCGTTCAAGGAACTTCTGAGGTTTCTCTCCCGTTGCAATCCTGTCCATAAGGTCTTCCAACCTTGTCTTGCCGCCATCGGTTGAAGCCAAAAGATATTGGAGCGTTTTTTTCGTCAAGGGGTTGGTGAAAAGGAGACGAAGCTTCATATAATCTGTTTTCGCCTTTATGTGACCTCTTTTCATTACCAAAAGACCCATTTTCTATACCTCCTTTCTTACAATTCTTTAGCCTCTTCCCTCAGAATTGAAGCTATTATTTCTTTCTGAACCTTGCTGAGTCGGGAGAGAGTTTCTTGACATCTTCGCACGATTTTGCTTAGCTTACCCTCTTTATCGCCCGCTAAGGCTGCACCACTAATAAGATGAAGGTCGTCACCAGTTCTCAGGGATTGTCGGATACGGGAGTAAAGGGAAGAAGAACGCCATTTGAGCTCTAAAAGAAGCATGGTAAGACCACGGGCGCTTTGAAGAAGTGGATTAGCCGTTGTTGCCAATTTCTCCCTAACGGTTGAGATAGCATAACCGAGGTCTTTTTTAGCCAATTGGAAGTAATTCGCTAATTCTTCCCGCAAGGTTTCTAAATAGCTTTCTCCTTTAAGCATCTCCTCACCTTGGGGAGATAGGCGAAAACGAAGGGAGGGGCGCCCCCCACATTTTCCCTGGCATTTTCTTAACTCCGAAGTTACATATCCAGCATTCTCCAGCTGGGTAAGTAACTCATAGGCTGACCACTTGCTTATTCCTAATTCAGTGGCAAGTTCCTCATAAGTGATGGAATCTTTTTCTTCCGTTAGCTTTTGTAAAGCTCTTAATGCTTCCTTTCTTCTTCTCGTCAGCATAATTTTCTAAAAACTATTTTATCAGGAATTGGAAAATAAGTCAATATTTTTTCCCAAAAATACCAAAAACATATAGGGAATTTATGAAAAATATCTCAAGCCAAGGGTTATAGGTAAATATTTCAAAAAGCGTTATTAGAACATTATTCAAATCCTCCTGTGTGGTCCCATATGTTATGGGCTCTACAGTTCTTTGCCTTGGCTAAAAAATATAGTTAAAATTAATTGACAGATGCCAAAGGTATGGATAGAAACTTTCGGTTGTCAAATGAACGAATGGGATAGCCAGGCTATGTTGGGAACTCTCGTAAGCCTGGGATGGGAACCTTCTTCGTCCCCTGATGAGGCTGACCTCTTGATATTGAATACCTGTTCCGTTAGAAGAAAACCCGAGGAGAAAGCTCTCAGTGAGCTCGGTTACCTTCTAAAACTGAAGGAAATTAAACCTCATATACTTATAGGTGTTGCAGGTTGTATGGCGCAGAGGATGGGAGGTGAGCTCCTTAAACGATTCCCCGCTTTGGATTTCGTGATTGGAACTGGTCAGGTGCAGAATATAGCTTCGGTCATTGATGAGGCAAGATATAGGAAAGTAGTGGCTACGGAGATCGATGGTTGTGTTTCTACTCTACCCACCTTCCGGTCAAAGCCATTCAAAGCCTATCTACCAATTATCTTCGGTTGTAACAACTTCTGTTCATACTGCATTGTTCCCTTCGTAAGGGGTAGGGAACGTAGCAGACCCTTGAAGGAAATCTTAGATGAAGCGAAGAAGCTTGTTGAGGAAGGAGTTATAGAGATAACATTACTTGGGCAGAATGTGAATGCTTATGGGAAGGATTTAAACGAAGGATACACCTTTTCTGATTTGCTCTATGCTTTAGGGGAACTACCGATAAAAAGGATAAAATTCACAACTTCACATCCTAAGGATTTCTCTCCCCAATTGATAGAGGCAATCGCCTCTATTCCCCAGGTCTGTCATTGGATTCATCTTCCAATACAATCGGGCGATGATAAGATTTTGAAATTGATGAATAGAGGCTACACTATTGCTCAGTATAAGCAACTTGTTGAGAGAATCCGGGAAAGGATTCCCGATGTTTCTTTGACAACGGATGTTATGGTGGGTTTTCCGGGGGAGGGAGAGGAAGAATTCAGCAACACTTTGAAAACTTTTGAGGAAATACAGTTCGACCAAGCGTATATGTTCGCGTATTCTCCCCGTCCGGGAACCGCTGCAGAAAGGCTACCTGGGCAGGTTGAGCAAGCGGAGAAACTCAGAAGACTGAAGGAACTTGTCTCTTTACAGAACGAGATCAGTCGGCGGAAGAACCTTGCCCAACTTGACAGGACCTTGGAGGTTTTAGTGGAGGATGAAGACCCTAAGGGAAAGGGTTACCTTGTTGGTAAATCCAGGGAAAACAAAACCGTAATTTTCCCTGGGAAAAAGGAACTTATCGGGAAACTCGTTTGGGTGAAACCAAAGGAAGCTTTCTTGTGGGGTTTCAAGGGAGAGATCGTAGATGAAGAAGGAAAAGGATAGTTTAACTCCTCTTTTCAGACAATATAACTCCATCAAGTCTCAATATCCCGATGTTATATTGATGTTTCGTCTCGGCGATTTTTACGAGATGTTCGGCAAAGACGCAGAGATAGCTTCCCGAGAACTTGATATCGTTTTGACCTCCCGTGAAGCTGGAAAAGGAAAGCGTATCCCTATGTGCGGTGTCCCTTATCACGCTGTTGAAAGATACATCGCTCGTCTATTATCTCGCGGCTACAAGGTTGCAATATGTGAGCAGATGGAAGAACCCTCTAAAGCAAAAGGGTTGGTCAGAAGGGCTGTAACTCGAATAGTTACTCCTGGAACAGTTGTTGAGGAAACTATGTTGGAGGCAAGGAGGAGCAGTTTCCTTTCGGCAATCGCCAGGGGGGGAGAGGAATTTGGGCTTGCTATCGCTGATGTTTCCACCGGCGAACTATTGGCTACTTTGTTGAATGGTAAAAACCTTCTCTGGGAAGAACTGAAGAGGGTTTCCCCTGCGGAGCTTCTACTCCTTCCCAAAGACGAGGAGCTCGCAGGCGAGGTGCCGACCCAAACTACTGTCACTTTCCTTGATGAGGACCCCTTTATTCTACAATCCCCTCGCCAGATTTTAATAGAACACTTTCAGGTTTCCTCGTTAAGGGGCTTTGGGATAGAAGAGTATCCATTGCTCCAGCAAGCTTGCGCTATGATACTCGCCTATTTAAGAAAGACGCAATTGTCCTCCTTGAAACATATAACAGCTATTGCCACTTACTCCCCTCTCCAGTTTATGCAGGTAGATTCTATAGCCAGAAAGACTTTGGAGGTGACGGAATCGTTCGATGGCTCAAGGGAGAGGAGCCTATTGGGGGTTATGGATTTGACCCTTACCCCTATGGGTAGTAGGCTTATGAGAAAATGGATTGAGCAACCTCTATTGTCAAAAGAAGAGATTAATAATAGGTTGGACGCAGTTGAGGAACTATTGAATCAGGGAAGATTAAGGGCTTGGTTGAGGGAAGGGTTGAAATCCATCGGTGACCTTGAAAGGATAGTGGGTAGATGTGCTACGGGTGTCGCCTCCCCTAAGGACTTGCTCATATTAAAAAGAGGATTGGGAAGTATATCTGCCCTAATCCCCCATCTTCAAAATTTAGAAAGCGAACTTTTGAGAGAGATAAGGGAGAAGTTAAACCCTCTCCCCGACCTTTATTCACTTTTAGATAGGGCTTTGCGGGAAGATGCTCCCGCCACTTTGAGGGAAGGTGGGATAATAAAAGAGGGATTCAGTAAGGAATTGGATGAACTGCGTGAGGCAGCTTCCCAGGGAAAGGAATGGATAGCGAAAATGGAGAACCAGGAACGCCTTCGCACGGGGATAAAGTCTTTGAAGATAGGATATAATGCCGTATTCGGTTATTATATAGAGGTTACAAAGCCCAATTTGCATCTTGTTCCGAAAGACTACATAAGGAAGCAAACATTGGTCAATGCAGAGAGGTTCATAACAGAGCAACTTAAGGAGCTGGAGTCAAAGGTTTTGGGAGCGGAGGAGCGAATGGTTGAGTTAGAATATGAACTATTCGTTTCCTTAAGAGAAGAGGTTATGAGGAGTGCTGAGGAAATCCTTCAAGTGGCTAGGGCTGTCGCAGAACTTGATGTTTTGCAATCTCTTGCGGAGGTCGCAGCTCGCTATAACTATACGAGACCAATTATAGACGAGGGCGACGAAATAATCATAAAGGATGGCAGACATCCAGTGGTGGAGCGGTTTATGGAAGAGGGAAGATTTGTTCCTAATGATGTGGAGTTGGATTGCCGCGACAAGAGGCTGTTAATTATTACAGGTCCAAATATGGCTGGAAAATCGACCTATTTGAGACAGGTAGCCCTTATCGTTCTAATGGCTCAGGTTGGCTCGTTTGTACCGGCAAAATACGCAAGGATAGGGATAGTGGATAGGATATTCACACGCATCGGGGCAAGGGATGAGCTTTCCTCAGGTCAATCAACATTTATGGTGGAGATGAACGAAGTGGCGAATATATTAAATAATGCAACCAACAGGAGCCTCATCGTGCTTGACGAGGTTGGGAGAGGAACATCTACATTTGATGGATTATCCATTGCTTGGGCAGTTGCTGAATATATATTGGATAACATAGGAGCACGCACACTTTTTGCTACTCATTATCACAAGCTTAATCAATTGGCTAAAGAGTATTCAGGGGTGAGGAATCTGCGTGCGGATGTAAAGGAAGAGGAGGGTAACATTGTTTTCCTCTATAAAATTAGACCAGGAGCTACTGATAAATCCTATGGAATACAGGTTGCTTCCTTGGCTGGTGTTCCAAAGGAGGTTTTGAAAAGAGCTAGGGAAATTCTTGAAGAGCTGGAAAAGAAGGAACGTCCTTCTGCTGGAAAGATACCCACAAGGCGGCAAACTTTGCAGCTCTCGTTGTTTGAGTTTGAGCCTCATCCCGTCTTAGAGGAACTTAAAAAACTTGACCTATCAAATATGACTCCTCTTGAGTCGCTCTACAAACTTAAAGAACTGCAGGACAAACTATCCGAATAAGAGTTGTGTATCTCAATATTCAAACAGAAAACGGAACACCGATGAGCCACCAATTTGCTATTAAATGAATGGTATGCTATAATTTTATTGCGTAGTGGATAGGAGAATCTCTTCGCTTATATTTTGGATAATATTGTTTTTCTTCTTCCTCTTGGTTATGAGGGGGGGCTTGAATTATAACATTGGTGTAGAGAAATACTCTTATAGCGAATTCATTGAAAAGGTGCGGAGGGGTGAAGTTTTGAAATGCGATATAGGGCGGGGAGAGATTACGGGAGAGTTGAAAAACGGTACCCGTTTCACAACGCACTTTATCCCTGAATTGACAGGTCCAGAGCTGGAAAAGGAACTCATAAAGAATGGCGTTCGCTTTAATTATAAAACTCCTATCTTGTCAGAGGGATGGCAAAATTTCCTTTTCTATCTCGTTCTCCCCCTGATTATGCTTGTAATTTTCTGGAGTTTATTTATAAGGGGGATGCAAGCTGGGAATAGAGAAGCTTTTACATTTGCTAAGAGTAGGGCGAGGAAATATAGCCCGGCAAATATTCCCAAGGTGACCTTTAATGATGTGGCAGGAGCTGATGAAGCGAAGCAGGAACTACAGGAAATTGTGGAATTCCTCAAAAATCCGAGGAAGTTTCAAGCCTTAGGTGCGAAAATACCCAAGGGAGTCCTCTTATATGGTCCACCAGGCTGCGGAAAGACTCTCCTGGCACGAGCTGTGGCGGGTGAGGCAAATGTTCCTTTCTTCCACATTTCAGGCTCGGAATTCGTGGAGATGTTCGTAGGCGTTGGAGCGGCGAGGGTAAGGGATTTATTCGAGCAAGCCAAAGCCAATGCGCCCTGCCTTGTTTTCATAGATGAGATAGATGCCGTTGGGCGACAAAGAGGAACTGGGCTGGGTGGTGGACACGATGAGAGGGAGCAGACGCTAAACCAGATACTTGCGGAAATGGATGGTTTTGACCCTAATATAGGTGTAATCGTTTTGGCAGCGACGAACCGACCAGATGTCTTAGACCCTGCCCTCTTGCGTCCCGGTAGATTCGATAGGCGTATAGTTATAGACCACCCCGATTTAAAGGGACGCTTGGAGATACTCAAGGTTCATGCGAGAAACAAACCATTAGCGGAAGATGTTGACCTTGAAATGATTGCCCGGAGGACGCCCGGTTTCTCAGGAGCTGACTTAGCTAACTTGTTAAATGAAGCGGCACTATTAGCGGCAAGGCTTGGGAAGGATAAGATCACGATGGCGGAGATTGAGGAAGCTATAGAGAGGGTCGTAGCGGGTCCACAGAGGAGGAGCAGGGTGATAAGCGAAAAGGAGAAACGCCTTGTTGCTTATCACGAGTCAGGTCACGCATTGGTTGCCAAAATGCTCCCCAATGCCAATCCCGTTCATAAGATATCCATACTGCCCCGAGGGATGGCTTTGGGTTATACCCTGCAATTTCCTGAACAAGATAAATATCTTTTAACCAAGTCGGAATTGATGGACGAAATATCCGCTTTATTAGCAGGGCGCGCAGCTGAAGAATTGGTCTTCGGAGAAACTACTACCGGGGCGCAGAACGACCTACAAAGGGCAACCGATATGGCAAGGCGTATGGTTTGTGAACTTGGTATGTCCGAGAAAATTGGACCCATAACCCTGGGAAGACGACATGGCAATCCTTTCCTTGGAAGAGATATCTTTGAGGATAGAAATTACTCGGATGAGGTCGCGAGGCTGATTGATGAAGAAGTGAAAAACATCATTGAGACAAATTATAAAAGGGCAAAGGAACTCCTCCAAAATAACAGGGATAAATTGGAGAAATTGGTCCAAATTCTCCTCCAAAAAGAAACCTTAGAAAAAGAAGAGATAGACAGCTTGCTTTCTGATGGGGAAAATACTGAGCAGTCCCAACTTCAGTGAGGGTAAGTCAACCCAGATTATAGAGGAAATCGTTTTCCCCGCGAGGGGAAAAGATTCGGTCAAGCTTATAGATTATTCCTCCGACCCCGACCATAACCGTTCAGTAGTTACCGTTATCGGGGAGCCAGAAGCTGTAATAGAGGTTCTTTTTGAAATGTCTCGTAAAGCTGTTTCCCTTATCAACCTAAACAATCATTCTGGTCAGCACCCTCGTTGCGGTGCTATTGATGTAATTCCACTTGTCCCGCTCGAGGGGATAACGGTCGAGGATTGCGTTAAATATGCATATGAATTAGGCGAGCTTCTCGCAAGGGAGTTGAAACTCCCTGTGTACTTTTATGGTGAGGCGGCGTTGAAAGAGGAGAGAAGAGACCTTTCCGATGTAAGGAAAGGGGGATTGGAAGCGATAAAAGAGGATATAAAAATGGGAAAGAGACTGCCCGATATCGGACCGCTTCAGCCTCATCCAACAGCCGGCTGTGTGATTGTGGGAGTAAGAGATTTCCTTGTCGCCTTCAATATCAACTTGGCAACCTCCAATTTAGAAATTGCTAAGCGAATTGCCTCTTCTATTAGGGAGAGAGGCGGTGGAATTGTTGGGCTTAAAGCTTTGGGAATTTCACTCGTCTCCAGAGGTATCGTCCAGGTTTCAATGAATGTCACTAAACCATTTCAAACCCCCCTGTATCGCATATTTGAGCTTGTCAAGATGGAAGCGAGGAGATATGGGGTAGAGGTTGAGTCTGCGGAAATAATAGGTCCCGTTCCTCTTAAGGTAATTGTGGAATCACTTTGTTACTATCTTTCCCTAAAAGACTTCAAATTAGAGCAGATAGTCGACATTCATCTTTGAAAAGGAGTGTTATAGCAAAGATGGACAAAGAAAGGATAGAAAGGGCAGTTAGGGAGATTTTATTGGCTATAGGGGAAAACCCTGAGAGGGAAGGTTTAAAGGAGACGCCGCGGAGGGTAGCCGAGGCGCTGGAGGAAATGTTGGCAGGTTATGAGAGAGAGGAAGATGACTTCACTGTTTTTTCCGAGAATTTGAACGAGACCATTATCTTAAAGGATATACCTTTCTTTTCTTTTTGTGAGCACCATCTCCTGCCATTCATTGGTAAAGCGCACATTGCCTATATTCCAAATGGAAAAATCGCTGGAGTTAGCAAGCTGGTGAGAACAGTCGAGAAGCACGCAAGAAGACTGCAGGTGCAGGAGCGCCTAACGAGGGAAATCGCAAATGAACTTTGGGAAAAGCTTCAACCGAAGGGATTATTAGTCCTTATGGAAGCGGAACATCTTTGTATGACTTTAAGAGGTGTTAAAAGTCCTGGCTCCATAGTTACTACTATGGAGGGAAGAGGAATTTACGAGGAAGAAACGGCGAGAAATATCATTCTTGAGATTCTGAAAAAATGAGGGTTCTCGCTCTGGAAGGGGAGGAGCTATTGAGAGAAATGAAGAGGATGGGGGTATCAGATGAGGGGATTAAAATTATGGTACCCAAGGGTAAATTTTGGAAAATATTAATTCCGAAAATTCCTTATGCCCTCGCCAATATTATAAAGCAGAAAATGCTATCGCTTGGGTGCGAGGCGGCTGTATCAAAGGAAACAGTGAAAGGAGGAGAGGGGAGCACTGATTGCCTTCTTATGGGAACGGAGAAATGTATTGATTCTTTGATATCCTATCTTAAGCACCAGCCCTTTCAATCTGCCAAAAAAGTTGCCGAAGAACTGGAAGCACTACTGAAAAATTACCTTCAAAGGGAATGGCTTCTTCCTTTTCCTCGCCATCCTCTTCTGATAAAGGGAAAACCCTTGATAATGGGAATTCTCAACCTTACGCCTGATTCCTTTTACGATGGAGGGAGATATGTTGGCGATGACTCTGCGATTAGAAGAGCGGAGGAAATGCTGGAAGAAGGTGTTGACATAATTGACATCGGTGGCGAATCTACCCGTCCAGGCGCGGAGCCAATCAGCGTGGAGGAAGAGCTAAAAAGGGTTTTGCCTGTAATAAAGAAACTCGTCAATAGAGTGAATGTCCCCCTATCTATCGATACTTATAAATCGGAAGTAGCGCGTATAGCTATTTCAGAAGGTGTGGAAATGGTCAACGACATAAGCGCCCTGCGATTTGATGAAAGGATGGTGGAAGTGGTGAGAGATTATAAGGTTCCAGTTGTCCTTATGCATATGAAAGGCACTCCAAAGGATATGCAGATGAACCCATATTATGATGATGTTATTGGGGAGATATATGATTTTTTCCAACAAAGAGTTAGATGGGCTGTGGAAAAAGGAGTGGGGAAAAATAGCATAGTTGTAGATCCTGGCATTGGCTTTGGGAAACGAGTAGTTGATAATCTGGAGATTGTGAAGCGCCTATCAGAATTTAAATCATTAGGGTTGCCAATCCTAATTGGACCCTCAAGGAAATCCTTTATTGGGGCTATACTTGGTGGGCTTCCTCCCGAGGAGCGATTGGAGGGAACCGCTGCAGTCGTTGCTATCGCGGTGTTGAATGGTGTTAATATAATTCGTGTTCATGATGTTAAAGCGATGAAAAGGGTGGTAGAGGTAGCAACTGCTATAGCCACTGCAGGGCAAGAGACTGAATGATGGTTATTCCTTTGTGCCGAGTAAAAGAGGAGCAACCAATAGGGGCAGGGCAGTGGAGAGGCGGAAAAGGTCGTTACGGTTTAGCGCAACTGTTATTTTGTTTTCACCCTGAGCAAGAGAAATGAAAGCGTTTTCTCCATCTCCAGCTCTGAGGGAAAGGATTTTATCCGCTTCACCAGATGTGTCGGAAGGCGGGCGATGATACAGTTCCAGCTGACCTTTTCTCCCTTCCAATATATCCTTCGCCTGGAGAGCTATGTCGAACGCTTCTTCGGGCGATAGGGCAATAACTATTTTGTTCTCCCATTCATAGCGTCTCTCACCTTTTTGGGGTAGCCCTTTGCTTCCTTCCTTTGCTCTGGCAAAGGTGAGGAAAATCGTTTGGCGAGAACTATCAATCTCTATTTGAAGAGCGGATTTTGTCTTATAGATTATCCAAGGCATTTAGTCAAATGATACCATAAAAGAAGATAGAAAGCAAGATTAATGAAGGAGTTACAATAAATTGCCAAAACGAGATTGCCACGCCCCCTGTCGGGGGCTCGCAATGACAACCATTCCCGTCATTCAGAGGCTTCGCCGTTAGGCGAAGCCGAAGAATCCAATGATTGCCACGCCCCCTGTCGGGGGTCGCAATGACGAAAAAAGGGTTACTCCTTTCGGACACCTCGCAATGGCGAGTGGGTAAAGAAAATTAAAGCATTTGACTTTTTTCCTTGCGTTTGGGAACATTTTAGAGAATAATTATGTCAAAATAATTGGAGGATGTTTTAAAATGAGAAAAAAAGGATTTTCTCTCGTTGAAATGCTCGTGGTGCTGGGCATCATTGCTTTGCTCAGCGCTATCCTCCTTCCTATCTTCAAGGGTCTAAGGGAGCAGGTCTATAAACACCAGTGTATGTCCAACTTGCAGAAAATCTACCACGCTCTGAGAATGTATTACCTTGATACAGGAACCTACCCGGAGCGCCTCTCGGAACTCCACGGCGAGGGTCTTCCCGAATTGATAGATATGGGCTACAATAATACTCCAGTTGACCCTGACTTTGCCAAATCCATCATTTCACGCAGGGGAATCTACCCAATTTTCTCAAGCGAATTCCACTGCTCAGCAAATATTGACCATGAAAAACCAATCATCAAGTCGGGAAACCAGTACTTCATTGACCCAATTTACTTCAATTACGATTCAATTGACCCAATCCTCGGAATACCAACCTATGCGAGAGTAAGAACAAACGATACTTCCGACCCGAACTTTAATAAACAACTATACGCTAAAGAACCTCTAAGCTCCACTGTCATAACCTGGTGCTACGCCCATCGGGACCTCAACCCCGATGGAACACCTCGCTTTGGCAGTAAGGACATAGTCCTCTTCCTTGACGGACATACTGAGGTGAGAGAAACGAGCGAGGTGCTTCAGGCTTACGGCTGGCTCATCCAGCCAAGGAGGAGATGATGAGGAAGGGTGTTACCTTGCTTGAGATGCTTGTTGCCATAGCGATTTTCGCTGTGGGTATGGTCTTCGTCCTGCGGGTATTTCCCGCGGGCTTGAAGGGAATAAGATACGGCGAACAGGTAACTTTGGTCTCTGCCCTTGCCAGGACAGAACTATCCTCCCTTACCTCTGAGCCTCAGAACCTTCCCACAGCAATAGCGGCAACAAATCCCCAGGTTCCGGGAGAAATCCTCATAACTGCCAATCCTAACGACGCTAATCCCGACATCTTCCGCCTTATCTATGGCGAATCCTTCTCCATCCCCGCTCCAACGAATGGAGAAGTTGGCTGGGCTTCATATTACCTGCTTCGCTTCGCCCCCGCAGACCCCAACTGGGGCATAATTGTTTACTCAGCACCCCTTCAGCGGGCAGAGGGCGACCCAAACCTACCCGATGATATTGATTCAATTTCCTCCAACCAATATCTAATTGATTACGATACCGGTAAGATTGCCTTCGCTCCCCAGCCATTTGACCGTTGGTTCAAGGTTGACTATACCTATAGGGATAGCCAGGGAAAACCTCACGATATCGTTGATGAAATCCTTTATGTCCCAGCTAATTCCCCTTACGCAACGGACCATCCCCAGGGATGCCTTT
>JACIXQ010000054.1 GCA_014360465.1 bacterium | reverse complement strand
ATAATTGCTTTGAGAAATTTTAACAAATGATGTTGACGATGCATAGAAAGGCGTTTATAATTATAATAAATTGGGCTTGCCGGAAGGAAAACCTTATGGTAAGCTTATTAAGCAACAAGTTTAATTTTTATTTAATTCTCTTTTTTGAAGTATTAGATAGTTGCTTACAAAGGAGCTAAAAAGGGCTTCTATATTAGTAAGTATAGATAATCCAAAGATGGGTTTGCTTAATATGCGTAGTTTGAGATTGGGTTATTTAATTACGCTAAGTTTTGCAAAATGCGTTGGTAAATTTACTTTTCCAGGCTAAAATCTTGTTATTATGAAGGATAAATAGGATAAGGTTATGTTTAAAGGTATAACCCGAAATGTTTTTCTCCTCGGTATCGTGAGCTTGCTCAACGATATTAGTAGTGAAATGGTTTACCCCCTTCTTCCCATATTTCTCAAGGAAGTATTGAAGGCTGGGACCGCCTTTATTGGTGTCATAGAAGGAATTGCCGAGACGACAGCGAGCATTCTACAAGTTTTCGCTGGCTGGTTGTCTGACAGATGGCAAATGCGCAAACCGATAACGGTTTTCGGCTATTCGCTTTCTTCCTTCGCTCGCCCAATACTGTCCATAGCCACAGCTCCGTGGCAGGTGCTTGTGATCAGATTTGCCGATAGGTTTGGCAAAGGAATGAGAGGGGCACCTCGTGATGCTATCATAGCCGATTCTACCCCCGAGGAATACAGGGGGAGAGCTTTTGGCTTTCACCGGATGATGGATAACCTGGGAGCCGCAATCGGTCCCATACTTGCCACCGTTCTTCTCATATGGTTGGGCAGAAATCTCCGCCTCCTCTTTTTCCTTGCCTCCATTCCTGCTCTTATGAGCATATTCGCGCTCATTTTCGTCAGTGAGCAAAGACCGGTTAGAAGGGAAGGAACAGCCCCTATCAGGCTCTCCCTTCGTCCTTTTGACCGGAAATTTAAGCTTCTCCTTTTGATAGTGATAATCTTTACACTGGGAAATTCAAGTGATGCTTTTCTTCTCCTCCGGGCTAAATCCGTAGGGATCGGCATCAACCTTATACCAGTGCTTTGGTTTACCTTGGATATGACGAGGACGATTTTCTCAATGCCGGCAGGGGTGATTTCGGACAGGATTGGAAGGAGATATGTGATAGTTCTTGGTTG
This sequence comes from bacterium, assembly GCA_014360465.1. Taxonomy (GTDB): domain Bacteria; phylum Armatimonadota; class JACIXR01; order JACIXR01; family JACIXR01; genus JACIXR01. The sequence goes on along the minus strand of JACIXQ010000054.1, from coordinate 17,883 downwards.
GTTGATATACGCTATCACATATTTTGGCTTTGCTTTCGCATGGAAAGCGATTCATATCTGGCTTCTCTTCATCCTATACGGCTTTTACTATTCCCTTACCGAGGGTGTGGAGAGGGCTTTTGTTGCTGACCTTGTTCCTTCTGAGTTGCGGGCAACTGCCTATGGTATATATCGTTTTGCAATCGGTGTTGGTGCTCTTCCCTCCAGCGTCATTTTTGGTGCACTATGGCAATGGACTAAAAGCCCAGTAGTTCCCTTCGCTTTTGGAGCCTCTCTGGCGTTTCTGGCAAGTATGATGCTTCTACTCCTGATAAAAGAGGGCTAAGAAAAGCCTATTATCTTTGAGTTCAATAAGTAACTGCGCTTGTTTTTACATCAGCAGGTTTTCATTGATAGGAGAATATACCCGAGAGAAGATAGCAAGTGAGGAAAGTCACAAGGGAGGACATAAGGATTCCGGCAAGGATTTGCCAGATATTGTGCTTTTTCAAGTGAAGCCTTGCCCAGGCGAGGGGTAGAATGGCGATGAGTGAAGGCACGGCTGGTAGTTTCCAGAAGAATATACTCGCTGTAATCGGTCCTACCAGACCAGATAGATGCATGCTTATCTTCCAGAAATAGGTTATCACTGTGCCTGTCAGTGTGACAGTTGCATAACAGCTCATCAATATGCCTAAGACACGATTCAAAGGCTTGGGAGGTAGATAAAGGAGGATAAAGGCTCCGAGGAAATAAAGGAGAGTTATCAAGATATAAGGGCGGATGCGTTCCAATCTATTTGTTATATCGGGATCTGATAGAAGCTTTGCTTTCAGAAAGGCAAGAACCACCAGTCCGGGAACCAGTGCGGAGAAGAAAATACCAACAAGAGACCAAAGGAGGCGAGCAGAAGGAGCACCCGGGGTAAGAAAACCAGCTAAGGAAAAGAGATAAATTGCCACAGCCGAAGGATGTAACAAGAGGGAAAAGAAATGGGCGAGTTTCTCCTTCATAGATAAACCTTCTTCCCTTCCCTCGCAGAGCGATAAATTGCCAGGGCGACGGCAAGGGTTTCCCTTGCTTCCTCAGCTTTAACTTCCGGTTCTTTGTCCTTAACCACGCAATCAATGAAATGGTCAAGGGCACACTTTACGGAATATGGATGGGGATGGATGTCTTTAGGGTGATTGACATCTATTCTTTGAGGTTGACCATTTTTGAATAAAACAAGGTTGTCTTCAATTTCATCCTGGATGTGGAGGGAACCCTCCGTTCCGTAGATATATCGTTTTTCACTCCAGCCTTCTGAAAAGATTGTATAGGAGACCGCAATAGTGCCAAGAGCATCTTCAAATTCAAGTATGGCAACAGAATTGTCATCGGCTTTGTTATCTGGCTTAACGAGTAACCTTTTCGTTGAAGCAATGACTGCTTTTGGCTTACCGAGAAAATAAAGCATCATATAAATTGCGTGGTAGCCAGTATCAAAGAGAGCACCACCCCCGGCTTTATCCCAGCTTCCCTTCCAGTGGTCAGGAGCATTCATCTCGTTGAAGGCATTGCCCATAATATTGAAAACTGCCAAAAAGGGTTTTCCTATTTTTCCTTCATCTATAAGTTTTTTCGCTTCCTTATGGTAGGGCATAAATCTCTGGTTCATACTGATAAAGAGCCGCTTTCCAAGTCTCCTTGCGGTCTCTATCATATCATCTGCTTCTTCCAGAGTAATAGCAATTGGCTTCTCACAAATCACATCCTTTCCTGCCGACAAGCTATCAATTGTCACGCGATGATGAAGATAGTGGGGTAGGCAGATATCAATTATTTGGATAGCTTCGTCTTCAAGCATCCTTCTGTAATCAGTGAAGGTTTTGCGAACTTTCGGGTAATTTGCCTTCATCCTGGCAAGCGCTTCTTCGTTTACATCCGCGAGAGCTATTTCCTTAATTAATGGGTTCTGCGAATAGGCAAAGAGATGGGCATTTGCAATAGCCCCTGCTCCGATGAGACCTATATTGAAACTTTCCAAGTCACTTCACCTCCAATTTTCCGATTTCCAATTTCACTTCTTGCCAACCTTTCAGCTCGCTTATTAGTTTTTCGTAGCTACCGGCACCAACACAGCCATACAACAATATCGCTCCATTCTCTTCCCTGAAAAGTTGTTTCGGGGCGAGCGTCGTTTTAACTTCCTTCCATATGTCGGGGTGTTCCCTGCCTCCTTCATCCTTCCAGAAATAGAAGTTGTATTTACCTCCCCAGATAGGTATCGCCCCATACCAGGCAGGAATTTCCCTATCCACCCAGGAAGCCCCTGGCATTGCATCATAGTAAGAGGGAACAGTTTCCTCTTTTTGGTGGATATAGCACCAGCGTGTCGGTGTGCTATCAGGTGCATCGTTATTAGTGTCTCCTCCAATCTCCGATAAAGGATAGTGGAAATAGGCACCAAGGGGGAGAGGATTAGGGGATGTATTCTCTACCCAGAGGAACTTGCCTATGAACCAGGGAACATCGGGGTAGACGATGAGGCGATAAGCTACGCGAAAACTCAGGGGCTGAACCCTTTGGGGGGCGAATTCGCCCTTTTCACTTACCTCTGTTATTGCTTCCTCACCATCGAACCTTGCGATAATATCCACACAGACCCTATCAGTGGATCTCTTGATTTCCACCCTTTCTATCTTATTTGGAGCGACCCAAAGGGGCTGGGACAAATCCTCCCTTATTAGTGCCTGATATTTGCCCAATTTTGTATCCTTATAGTAGATTGCATCTACTAAATCGCCATCATCTTCCTCTTTCACTAATCTTAATATACCATTATCTATTTGGAACTTGTTATCATCTTGGTTGACATTTATCCTCGGCTCCTTTTGCTCGGTTTTAATAGAGGAAGGATAAAGGTAAATTAGGTAAGCTGCTTCGGGTTGTAGCTCGGATATTTGAAGGGATATATCGCCTGAAGTAGGGTCATAAATGGTGGGAACAGGCTTCCCAAGTGCGTCGTAAGCGACGATACCTTCGTTCTCCTCCAGTTTGATGGCAAGGGCGTTCAGCGGGATAGACAGGGGAAGATTCCTGCAAGTTTCTTCCCCCTCATTTATGACAGTGAGGATGACCCTTCTTTTTCCTTCAGCCCAGACCCCTTTCCTGTAGATGACCTTGCTGGTTTCTCCGATTTTTAGCCCTCTCCAATATGTCCTTACGCTCACTAAATAGGCTCCCGGAGAAGTAGGGAGTTGATATTTTATTTTAGTTTTTTGAGAGAGATGTATATTTCTTATCTCTTCTTCGCCATTGATTTTTATCCTTAACTCTACATCGTCGGCTTTACCCTTATTGGAGACCGTAATGGTTTCTTCCTCCACTTCAATCGTAGGTCGTGGCACTAGCCCTGCGTGTATATGATAGACAAGGGGGTTCAGCTTGCTTGCCGTTTCAACGAGCAAAACATATGGTTCATCTTTTTCGTTAACTAGACCATAATTTGTATTCTCGGGGAAGCCGCGAGAAATTCCTTCTTTGGGCTCATCGACCCACATAAAGTAATGTGAGCCCACCATAAAGGGGAGGCGGAAAAGGAGATTTTGAAAGATGGCGAAGGCTTTCGCTCTCTCCTCCTGAGTAGCGAATCTCTCACCTGCTCCGTGTGTGCAGGGAAGCCCGCTATCTAAGGCGGGAAAGGACCATTCTGTTAACATAAATGGTTTGTGTGTTTGTTTATAATGTTTTGTGAGTAGTTCTTCTACATCTCGCACCTTTTCCGTCTTCAAATCCACCCAAGGATACATATTCACTGAGACAACATCACAATACTTACCAGCGGCGCTCCAGGCTGGAGTAGGGGCATCCCAGGCGAATCTGCAGCCGAGAACTAAATGGTTAGGGTCAGCTGCTTTAATTGCTTTCGTTGTTATCTTGAAATATCTTTCGGCAATTATCCCAACGAACTCCATTTTATCCTTTATGCCCTGCTCGGTTGTGGGTTGGATAGGCTCGGTAAGGGACTCAAGCTGGGCAAATGATGAGAGATTCACTCCCCAAGCTTTATTGAAAGTCTTGATGTCTTTGTATTTTTCTTTTAGAAAATTGGCGAGGGCAATTTTGGCGCTATTTCCGGGTGGAAGTCTAAATATGTCGTCAACAAGTCCCCATTCTTTTCCCCCTTTGCCATACCACTCTAACTCGTTATCTATAAAATAGCCTATTAGCCAAGGGTCATCTTTATGGGGTGAACATATTTCCTTTGCCTGCTTCATACAGTATTCCTCAAACTTGGGGTGGAAGACATTGGGAAAACCCGTCCAGTTTATCGGTTGAGTGATATAATCAATACGGGCGAAGCTGGCACCAAGACCAGCAAATTCCGTATGGGGAAGTCCTTTGTATCTCACTCCTCGTGAGGAGTTTGTTCCTAAGGAGGTGAAGCCCCAGGATAACAATCTTTTTGCAGCGGAATCTCCCCATTTTTCCTCGCTTCCATATTTTTGGGAAACGAATTTATTGTATGGAGCATATCCAAGAATTTCTGAGCCATGCACATAGTAATTGCAGTGGTCGGTTCCGACGGAATAAAAGGCATTCCCATCCGGGTCTATCAACCACCACACGCCATTGATTTCCTTTGTATAGAAGAAACCCTTTGCCTGAGATTTTATACCATTCCAACCTTTCCCTTTATAAGGTGGATAAACTGGCTTGGGAGGAGAGTATTTTTCCTCTTCCATTATGTTCACCTCCACATCATCAAATGCTGTAAGAAAACCGCTGTTTGTAAGCCCCACTTTGCCGAATTTTACTGCTTGCTTATCTTCGAAAAGATAGGAGCGCCTTGCAAGGAGGTTGCCTTGGGCATCGTAGATTGAGCCTTCAATACCCTCTCTTGTTAGTTTCAATTCAAGGCGATAGGGTTGATTGTATTCCCAGTTGAAACCATCAAATCCACCATCGCTAACCATCTTCAATCTCCCCTGTGTATTCCACTCACCATCTAACATTTGGGCAAGCTCGGCGAAGTGCCGATACCCCAGATATTCTGGCGCCTCAACCAAGGCAAGATGCCAGAAATGACCGCTGTCCAGGTAAATGGTTATCCCGGCTGTTTTCCAGTCGGTGGATTTCCTTTCCCTCACTATAACATTAGCGGAGAGAGTCAGAACTCTCCCATAGGGAGATTTGTGAAGTATCAGATTAGATTTTCCCCAATCGTCGTTGATTATTAAGCCTTTCTCCACCCACCAGTTGATTGATGAAGTTTGCCAGGTAGGGGAAGCGACACTTCCTTCTTTATATTTTGAAAAATCCTCTTTGAAGGTAAATGCACCAAATAAAGAGAATGGTAAAAGAAGGAAAATAAATAGGAAAGCATTCCTCATTTTATTGCTACCTCCTTTGACTCACAGGGAGAGTTTTAATGTTCATCTTATTTTGGTGATTAGGAATTCCCCTGCTTCTTCGTAAGCGAGATTAATAGTCAATAGCCTTATCTCATAAGTGCCGGCTTCGCCAGCATCATATTGTATGAATTCTCCAAGATTTATCTCGGCATATTGATTGGGACTTCCTACCGCGCCCAGCGTTATCTTAGCCCCATTTATCGAGATCCCCGTCAAGGTAATCATAAAGGCTCCACCTGCTACAATTGCTGTGGAGCCCTTTTCTATCCTTACTTTTTCTGATTTAAGGTTCATTTTTTTCCCTTTAAACCTCCTGATTAATCGTGGTAGAAACTTATATTCTCTTATAGATTTCCCGCAAGTTCTTTTAGCTTACCGTGGACGGTACATTCCACATTGTAGGAGTTTATCGTCCCCTCTATAAGGTAGTCACCCTCAGAGGGGCACTTGGGCATGGTTTTGAAATAACCTGCTGAGTAAAGTTGTTGGAGAGTAGGGGGAGAAATATCTTCCGCCAAATGGTAATGGATTGCATATTGCTCTACCGCTGTTTCTATCATCTTCATATTTTCGGTGCAAGCCCTTAATCGGGCGTTTTCTCTTGCAGTTAGGAAGTTGGGGATTGCGATAACCAGAAGGATGCTGATCACCAGCATTACAATCAGAATTTCTAAAAGGGTAAATCCTTGCTTATTCATTTTTGCTTCCAATTTATTTTATTTAATTCAAATGATATAAGCAAATAATTTATTAGGAAAGGGGTGTTATTTATTATCTTTTGATAAGCGGTCTATTTTCCTGTAGATAGTTCGCTAGCCATTGGGCAATGGGCTCTAAATCGAAAGAGTGCCAACCCTCTGGGTTACCGATTTGGAACAGTGTAACTCCCAGAATGTATTTATCTTTTTTCAGTTCTTCATCAAACCATTTGAGCCACTCCTGATACTTTTTCTCGTTACCTCTTGCCATCCAACCATCGCTCTCGGGATTGCCTGCCTTATCAATTCCACCCTCTGTGAGAATCATCGGCAAATTCGCAAGGTCGGGATGTTTTTTCTTGAGGAAATTGTAAAATATCCTGTATCTCAATGAGTACCATTTTTCCACATTAGGGTCGGTGGAATATTCCAATGAATAGGCGTGATAGCTCCAGGCTCCCTTGTATTTTTTTAGCGCTTTAAGGGCGGGTATGAAAGCCTCCAATTTGTCCCAAATTTCCGGAATTGTCCCGGGTGGGTTTCCAACTGCTATGCTCCCTCCACAGGGGCGGAAGCCTGCTTTATGGATTAGCTCTGCGAGTTTTTCCCAAAATTTACCGAACCAGCGAGCGCTCTCTATGTTTTCCCAAGTGGGAGTTGTTTCCCCTTCGTTTGGACCTTCAAGAAAATCTATCATCTTGCGTTCCTCTGGTGAAAGGGCTTCTATGGCAGGTTGAAGAACCCTTTTCCAGAAATCCTCTGCGCTCGCTACAGGGTCGTCATTAAGGGAATAATGCACATTCGGTGTCCTTTCCCATATCCTAACAACTACGATTCCTTGGGGATACATTGCCTTATATTCCTTCATAGCTTTTTTCAAATCACCGCTTGCCTGGGGGTCAAGTAGTTTGATGACCCGAGGACCCGAATTGATAATCATTTTCGCCCCTTGAGTATATCTACCTATAAGATGTATTCCCAGTTTGCTTCTGCTCGGTTGAAAGTAAGCCGGACTAATGAAAAGCAGAATGGATAACAAAGTGTAGAGCATATGGTTCACACCTCCACCACGATTATTGTATGGGTATTGAATATCCGCACTCTTGCCTTGAGAAAGCCGGAACCTTCTCGCGGGCTTTCAAGCCATTGCCATCTTGGAAGTGGAAGCTCGCTGGGTGCGTAATAGACCTGTTTTGGAGGATGGGGAAGACGCAATTTAATGCCCACCCTTCCCGGAGCGATGAATTCATCGCAGAGATTTCCTTTTCTGTTGATGTTGAGGTTCAATAGATGGATTATGAAAGCGTTGTCCTTTTGCATAAGGGAAACTTCAATATTTTGGGGCGCATCTACCTCAAGTAGCCGTTTGCGCCTGCTAACAAGCATTTCAAATGCATTTTTGAACAACTGCTTGTGCATAGCATAATTGTTTTTATGAAAATCTGTAAATATTGGGACGGCAAAGACAAGCAGTTTACCTTTTCCGATTGGTTTGAGTAGTATAGCAGGACAATGCGTATCTATTCCGCTTGGCGCTTGGGCATGGGAGAAGAAATGCTCAGGAGTTCTCTCCATAAGAGGGGCAATTGTAGAGGCAAGTTCTTTTCCCTTTGCTCTTTTCAGAAGTGCTGGTCTCTGCCACACTATCATATCCATAGGAGGGATTCCTTCCCTTAACCGGAAGGAGTTAAGCCTTATATAGCATATGGAGAAAGATGCGGGTTCTATTCTGATATTTTTACCGAGCAAAGGGGAGATTTCCGATGAAACTTGTGGTTGAAGGGAAAGGAATACAGAGCCCCCTGCTTTAAGGAATGCAATTACTTTATTGATAGCTGAAGGTGATAAGGTGGAGACATCTGGGAGGATGAGCAAGGTGTAGGGAGCGAAATCTCCTTCTTCGTCTATTATGTCAAAGTGAATATGAAGTTCCATCAGCATTGCAACTGCTCCCAGGAGCGCTTCTGAAGGTTTTCCCATTCCTGTGGTTCCTATTTGCTTGGGGGAGAGGACTGCTACATATGGAACGCTTTTTGCTCCTTTACACCATTTTTCTCTTTCCCTCACGAACCTGAATACCTCTCCAATCATATCGTAAACAGCTTCCTCAAGTGTTCCATCTGGATTCATCTGGTCCCCTATGCCCACTGCTGCGCCATTTATAAGCATTTCACCTGCTTCCCAAAGAAGATGTTGGAGAGGTTTAAGTGAGCCGAAATCTCCCCAGCTTTTATGAAATCTTGCGGTTAATCCAGCCATTGGCTTACCCAAGGTGCGGAGGTAACGGGAGTATAAGGGAAGATAATAAAGTCCCCAGCCATGGGGCAGAGCCTCTATCCACCAATAATCAAGATGAGGGAGGAAAGTCCTTGCTCCGATTTTTACAAGGTTGTTGAAGCTAACCGCGACATCTGGCTTTATTTTCTTGGCAAAATTATAAGTTTCAGAGATAAATTCCCTAACGGATGTATCGTTGAATAAGAGGTGTTCATATTCGTTGTTTGGGTCTAAATTCAAGCTTTCCATCTTTTGAAGACAGAATGGGCAGTAGCAGGCGCCTTCCATAAAAAAGACTATATCTAACCAGAGTCCATCCACATCGTAATTCTCCAGAACTTCCCTAATCTGGGGAAATATTCGCTTATTCACATAGGGGGAGTTGAGGCAAAGAGAACGCCAGTTTCCCGCTAATATAGGTTCGCCTTTTTTGTTGACCTGTTGCCATTCAGGAAACTTTTGCGCGGAAAGATTGTCCCAACCGATTGATAAATAGGCGAATACTCGTAAACCTGCCTTATGACAGGCAGATAGCATTTCCCCGAATAAATTGAGCTTCAAATCGGGATGAAAGTTGCCAAGTCGGGAAGGGTAATAGGCATGCCCATAATGGTCCTTGGCGAAAATAGCTATGCTATCAGCTCCGGTTTTCTTCAATATCTCAACAAATTTTTTCTCATCGAAGTTGCTGGCAACATTCACGCCGGTTGGGGTATGGAAATCAAGGTGGATATAGCACATTTGGTCCGAAAGCCAGTTCATATGCCAAGCAACCTCCTAGGAAGAAATTGTTTTTCATATTCTAACAAAAAATCCTTTATTCCTTCAATTTTTTTTGTAGAATTTATAAAGAAGGAGGTAAGATAGTATGAAAAAGGTTGTTCCCCTTAACGAAAATTGGAAGTTAACATTTCGTTCATTTCGCGAGGACCTTGACCCCACAGTGGAACCAAGTGATGGTTGGTTCCCTGCCTCTGTTCCAGGTGATGTTCATCTTGACCTCTTAAAAGCGGGTGAGGGACCTGACCCATTTTGGGGGTTAAACACTGACCACTGGCGCTGGGTAGAGGAGAAGGATTGGTGGTATCGCCTGGATTTCAAACCTCCTAAGATATCAACCGATGAAGTTGCCCATATCATTTTTGAGGGTATTGATACCTTCGCAACGATATTTGTAAATGGAAGACAGGCGCTTTCTCATAAGAATATGTTCATTCCTTGCGAGGTGGATATCACCCATGAAGCTGAGACGGGTAGCCAGGTCAAACTCGCGGTGAAGATAGCGTCACCCATTTTCTCTGTTGATATAAATAGTGATCCCGATGTTAAGACGGACTGGAACCTTCCTCGTCTTTTTGCTAGGAAAGCGCAGTTCAACTATGGGTGGGACATAGCTCCTCGCCTTGTTAGTTTAGGAATTTGGCGTCCAGTATGGTTAATAATATACCGCCGAGGAAGGATATATGATTTTTGGCTATATACGCAAGAATATAATGATAAAGAGGCAATTATGAAAGGAAATGTGGTTATAGAATGGTTGCGAGGGGTGCCATCGGAGGCATATGTTAAGTTGGAAATATTTGAGGGAGCGATGGACGAGCGAGGAGAAAAGATACTTGAAATTTCCCAACAAATCTTTCCCTCGGATTACGAACATAATCTCGCATTTGAATTCCCGATAAAAAATCCCCGGCTTTGGTGGCCGAATGGATTGGGTGAACCCTATCTTTACTCTTATCGTTTATCTTTGATACTTGACGATGAGCCTATAGACCAGTGGGAGGGAAATTTCGGCATCAGGAAAGTTGAGCTAATTCAGGAACCCCTTTCTCAGGGTGGCACTTCATTTTATTTCAAAATAAACAACAGGGAGTTTTTCGTGAAAGGTTTCAACTGGACTCCTCTCGATGCTTTGCCAGCGAGAATAACTGATGAACGATATAGGGAAGTTCTCCAACTCGTTAAGGATACTAACGCTAATATGTTGAGGGTTTGGGGAGGAGGAATCTATGAGCCGGAGGTGTTCTATGACCTTTGCGATAAGTTCGGGATTCTTATTTGGCAGGATTTTATGTTCGCCTGTGGCAACTATCCACAAACAGAAGCGTTCCTAAAGGAAGTAGAGAAGGAAGCCAGTTACATTATCCGCAGATTAAGACGCCATCCCTGTATAGCCCTCTGGAGCGGCGGAAATGAGAACGACGCCTTCCGCTATTGGCAAAAGGGGAAGGATTATATAGCCCACAAGCTTAGCAGGGAAGTTTTATATAATGTTTGGAAAAAGCTAAATCCTCAGACTCCCTTCATACCTGATAGCCCATTCTCGCCTTCAGGAGATGACCCCAATAACACAACGGAAGGTGATAGCCATCGTTGGGCTCACGGCACCAGCTATCTATCGGACTTTTATATGAAAGATGAGAGCAGGTTCGTTAGCGAAATAGGACATATCTCTGTACCCGATAAGGAAGTCCTTCTCAGTTTCATACCAGAGGACAAGCTATGGCCACCTTTCAATGAATACTGGTATTTCCACGCTGCTGATAATCTGAGGGTTGGTTGGAGATATAGGATACAAAGCCTTTTCAACTCCATAAGGGAGAACAACCTTCCCGAGCCCAAGACCCTGGAGGAATTCATAGAAGTGACGCAGGATTTGCAGGCGAAAGCTTATGTTGCTTGGACGGAGCATTACGCGAGTCTTCCTTATTGTGGAGGGATTTTGCTGTGGAATGTCTGTGATTGCTGGCCGCAAATATCAGATGCTATAATAGCCTATCCATTGAAGCCAAAGAAAGCATATTACGCTGTGAAGGAAGTTTTTAAGAGGATTAAGAGATGAAGCCAACGGATGTAAGAATTATTGAGGTAGTCCCCCGGTTCAGCCTTGAAGTGCCCAGGGCTCCCCTCAAATTCGGCGCGGTTGTGATGAAGGAGACCACTTACTGCCACACAAGGGTTAAAGTGGAGAACAGAAAGGGTGAGACCGCTTGGGGTGATGGAGGAATGTTCCTCAGCGCTGTTTGGGCTTTCCCTGACCCAGATGTTGAACTGGGGTTGAAGGACAAGGCGATGAGAGCTGTTGTCGAGCGCTTCGCCAAAGCGGTTCTTAATTATGGGCGGTTTGCCCACCCTATTGAAATTTTTATGGAGCTGGAGCCCGAGCTTAGGAAGATTGGAGATGAGGTAAGCGAAGAGTTCGCCCTGCCAAAGAAGCTTCCCTACCTCGCTGTTTTGGTTAGCGCCTCCCCAATTGATTGTGCAATCCACGACGCTTTCGGTAAAGTTAACAGGATTTGCACCTATGATGGCTACACGGAAGAATTTATGAATTTGGATTTATCCTGCTGGCTGGGGGAGAGATATAAGGGAAAGCATCCAGGGATGTATTTAAGAAAAACTTATCTTAAGAGTGTTCCTGTTTTTCATTTGGTAGGTGGGCTTGATAAACTCACGGAGAGCGAGGTTGACGAGAGCGACCCTCAAGATGGACTTCCCAATTCACTTGAAGGGTGGATTAAGAGGGACGGTTTATTTTGTCTCAAGGTAAAATTGAAGGGCAACGACCTTGATTGGGACCTTGAGCGGTTCCTCGCTGTTTACAAAATCGCTCATCTGGCGAATAGAAAAGCCAGAAGATTTTATTTCTCCCTTGATACAAATGAGCAATGTGAGTCTCCGGAATATATGATTGAATTACTGAATAAGATAAAGGAAAGGGAACAGCGGGCTTTTGATGAATTATTGTTTATTGAACAGCCCACCGAAAGGGATTTGGAGAGGCATAAGTTTGATATGAGAAAATTGGCAAATCTGAAGCCCGTTTTCATCGATGAAAGCCTTACATCGTTAGAGGATTTCCAGAGGGCAATGCAATATGGCTGGAGCGGTATAGCGGTTAAAACCTGCAAATGTCATTCCAAGGCACTTTTATTCATATCAAAAGCAAGGGAAGAAGGAATACCTTATGTGATTCCCGATTTAACAAATCCCGCTATTGCCCTTCTTCATTCAGCTGGCTTCGCAGGACGAACTTATCCCCTCAAAGGTTTAGAGGCTAATTCCTGTCAGTATTTCCCAAAAACCTCGGTGAATGAAGCGAGGGTTCATCCAGGAATATTTCGCAGAATTAATGGAAAACTTCACTTGGAGAGCCTAAGAGGTGCGGGATTTGGATTTCGGATTGAAGAAATATATGAGGAGATGAGAATTTGGGAACAAAAATCCACTTCTTAGTCCAACCCCATTTGATTCCCCAAATATTCAGCGAGGAAGTTCTCGCTGAATTCAGAAAGCTTGGCGAGGTGAAAATTTGGGATGGGCAGGCGGCAAAGGAGTTTTTCTTAAGTGGTGCAAACATAGTCATAACTAGTTGGGGAACTCCAAAATTGGAGGGAAATGTCCTTGAGATAGCCCCTAATTTGAGATTTATCTTTCACGCAGCTGGCACAGTTAAGCCCTATGTTCAACCTGAGCTTCTGGAAAAAGGTGTGAAAGTAAGCTCTGGCTCAAATATAATAGCCAGATATGTGGCTTTGACAGCTCTCGGTTATATTCTCCTTGCCGTCAAAAAGATTTTTTGGTGGAACGAGCATATAAAGAATGAACTTGGATGGCGGGATGATGAGAAGTTATGGAGCTATACCTGTGAATTATGCGATGTAAGCATTGGCATCATAAGTATGTCCTCGGTTGGAAGAAACCTCATCAACCTTCTACTTCCCTTAACCAACAAAATCCAGGTCTATGACCCCTATTGGAGCGAGGACGCTATAAAAAGCTTTGGGGCTAAGAAGGTGGACGATTTGGTTGAACTGGCTAAAAACAACGAAATAATAGTTTTATGTGCACCTTTGACTGAGGAAACAAGAGGAATGCTTGGAAGGGAATTCTTTGAGAGTATGAAAGATGGTGGAGTATTCATAAATCCAGCACGAGGAGGTATAGTTGATGAGGAGGCTCTTATCAAAGAGCTTGAAAAAGAAAGAATATTCGCCTGTATAGATGTAACCGACCCCGATGAACCTCCATCCAAAGATAACAGGCTGCGATTCTTGAAAAATGTAGTGCTATCTCCCCATATAGCGGGTTGCGTTCGTGGAGGTCTAAAAGATATCGGGAGATTCGCCCTGGATGAGATAAATAGGTTTCTGCAGGGAAAACCACTATTGAATGAAATAGATTTAACGAGGTGGGGAATCCTCGCTTAACCTTACCATTCTTATCAAGAGCCGTGCAATAAATATAAGAGCTTGACAGGTGTAGAATTGCGATTAGCTCATTAATTCAATTGAGTAAGAGCGATATCTTGACGAACAGGTTTATCAGATTTATAATTAAAATGTCTTCCTAATTACAAAAAGGAGGTCAGGAAACCGTGCTTGCTGTTGTTGAAACTGGAGGCAAACAATATAAGGTCAAAGAAAACGACATAATAGAAGTGGAGAAATTGGACTCCCCCGAGGGAGTCTCAATCACCCTTGATAAGGTTCTTTTCGTTGATACAGGAAGTGAGCACCTGATAGGCTCTCCCTATCTGACCTCGGCAAGGGTGATAGCCAAGGTGCTCCAGCATTTCAAAGGCGAGAAAATCCGAGTATTCAAATACAGAGCAAAGAAAAACTACCGCAGAAGAAAAGGACACAGACAGCAACTTACTCGCTTGTTGATAGAAAAGATAGAGATAGGAGGTGATTAAGTAATGGCACATAAAAAAGCTGGTGGTTCCTCAAGAAACGGTAGGGACTCAGCAGGAAAAAGATTGGGTGTCAAGGAGTTTGCAGGGGAGTTTGTGCGTGCTGGCTCGGTGCTTGTCCGCCAGAGGGGGACGAAGTTCCATCCTGGCAAGAATGTAGGTGTTGGGTCCGATTACACCCTCTATGCTCTTATAGATGGTTATGTTAGGTTCGAAAGAAGCAAAGGCAAGACGAAAGTAAGTGTTTACCCAGACGGCACGCAGAATTAAAACAAAGAGATTATATGGAGGGTAGGGACTATTACGACAGAAGATAAATTAACGAAACAGCCCGTATTCATTGATGAGGCTGTTATATTCGTTGCGGGGGGTAAAGGTGGGGATGGATGTGTATCTTTTAGAAGGGAGAAGTTCGTTCCCTTAGGTGGTCCGAATGGTGGAGATGGTGGGAAGGGTGGTGATGTTGTGCTTGAAGCTGACCCCCAGCTTTCAACTCTTATTGATTACCATTACAAGAGGCACTACAGGGCGGGCAATGGTCAGCATGGAAGAGGTAAGGACCAACATGGTAGAAATGGAGAGGATTTGGTTCTCAGGGTTCCCGTCGGCACTATGGTCTATGATGCAGAAACGAACCAGCTTATAGCTGACCTTGTTTCCCCAGGGCAAAGGGTAATCGTTGCAAAAGGGGGTAGGGGAGGTAGGGGAAATAAACACTTCGTAACACCTACTAATACCGCTCCTCGCATTGCAGAAAAAGGGGGAGAGGGAGAAGCCCGCTGGATAAGGCTGGAGCTACATCTTCTTGCTGATGTTGGGATAATAGGACTTCCCAATGTTGGAAAATCTACCCTCATATCAAGGGTTTCCTCTGCACATCCCAAGATAGCTCCTTATCCTTTTACCACCCTTCATCCAGTTTTGGGTGTTGTAAAGGTAAATGAATATGATTCCTTTGTTATGGCTGACCTTCCGGGCTTAATAGAAGGTGCGCATCTTGGCAAGGGATTGGGAATTTCTTTTCTCAAACACATAAGTCGTTGCAAATTGTTGCTCCATCTTTTGGATGCTACAAGGGAGGATTTGCTTGAGGATTACAACACGATAAATAACGAGCTGAGCAGATATGATGAGAAACTTATGTCATATCCCCAAATAGTTGCCATTAATAAGATAGACATTATCGACCCTGCTGATTTAAATAAAAAGAGGAAAAGATTGGAAAAAGCAGGTATTGAACCAAGGCTAATAAGCGCCTTGACAGGGGAAGGGGTTCAAAAACTTATCTATGAGATAAATGATAAATTAAAAACAGGTATTGTTAAATAACGCCAAGGTAAATGTCAAGCTCTATATTTGAATATAATAACTCGTGCGTCTCCCTTTTGACGCTTGATAATCCTTTTTAAATTGCCGAAACCTTTTGACTTTGCAATACGAATGTCGCTGTTATTTGAGATAACTTATGTAGATTCCAGCAATTCGCGCGACTTTTGAAGGTCTACTTTTATTCCTGGTCCCATAGTAGAGGAAAGGGTTATACCTTTAATGTATTGCCCGCGAAATGATGCTGGACGAGCCTTCATAAGTGTAGAGAGAAGCGTAGCGAGGTTTTGTAGAATTTGCTCAGTGGGTTGGGAGACCTTGCCTATTGGCATATGTATAATTCCGCTTCTATCAACACGGAACTCGTATAACCTTGCTTCCTTAAAATCCCTTACAGTTTTAGCGATGTCTTGGGAGACCGTTCCAGCTCGAGGGTTTGGCATCCGAGGACCCAGAATTCTTCCAAGCCGGGATACAACTCCCATCATATCTGGAGTTGCGAGAACCAAATCCATATTCTTCCAACCTTTCCATCCTTCTCTTATCTTGTTGACCAATTCCTCATCACCCACTAAATCTGCCCCTGCTTCCTTAGCTTTTTCGGCGTTTTCCCCTTTTGCGAAGACCATCACCTTGGGAGGGGAGCCGGCAGGGTAGGGATAGAGAATCGTGCCTCTGACCATTTGGTCGCTATGGCGAGGGTCAACACCAAGATTTATAGCTGCTTCAATGGTTTCATCAAACTTGGCTGTTGCTAATTTTTTCACCAATTCTATTGCTTCCACTGGCGAATATTTCGCCTGTTTATCGATCATTGCAACGCTTTCCAGGTATCTTTTACTTCTCTTTGGCATATCCATTTCCTCCTTTAAAACAGTTAATCTATAACCTGGATTCCCATACTCCGGGCAGTGCCCTCAATAATCCTCATTGCTGATTCAATATCACGGGCATTCAAGTCTTTTAATTTTATTTCCGCTATCCTGCGGATATCCTCTCTTGTTACTGTGCCTACCTTCTGCTTGTTGGGTGTGCCTGAGCCCTTCTCCACCCGCGCTGCCTCCTTTAGCAAGGCTGCGGCGGGAGGAGTTTTTAAGGTAAAGGTAAATGAACGGTCGGCATATATGGTGATTTCAACTGGTATGATGGAACCTATTTGGTTGGCAGTTGCCTCGTTATATCTTTTGACGAACTCCATTATGTTAACATTATACTGACCGAGAGCAGGACCAACTGGTGGTGCTGGAGTCGCTTTTCCAGCTGGCAACTGCAATTTGACGATAGCTACTACCTTCTTTGCCATTTTTAGAACCTCCTCTAAATCTTTTCTATCTGGGAGAAGTCAAGCTCTACAGGGGTTTCCCTTCCAAATATTGAGAGAAGCACCTTGACTTTGCCCTTATCAATATTGACTTCTTCCACCCTACCTATCAAATCTGTGAAAGGACCAGTTGTTACTCTGATGCTTTCTCCTTTATTCAGAGAAATCCGTGGTTTTTCCCGGGATATATTCTCCTTTATTCTTTCAACTTCCTCATCAGCAAGGGTAAGAGGTTCCGAACCAGCCGAGACGAAACCCACTACCCCGGGAGTTGATTTGATAAGCTTCCAAGTATCTGGTTCCATAACCATATTCACAAGAATGTAACCCGGAAATACTTTTCTTTTGACTATCTGTTTTTTCCCTCTAATCGGACGAAGTTCCCGCTCAATGGGGACTAAGACTTCTACTATCTTATCCTTCAATCCCAAAGCTTCAACTTTGTTTTCTATAGCGATTCTAACCTTTTCCTCTTTCCCTGTGGCTGTTCTAACAAGATACCACTGCTTCTCTTTCATCTTCCCTCACCAACCAAGAAACTTTGTAAGAAAACTAACTATTTGGTCAACGATGGTTATAAATATGCCGAGAATCGCCACTATTAGCAATACGGCTCCCGTATACTTTGCTACTTCCTCCTTGGAAGGCCATATAACCTTCTTCAGCTCGGCTCTGACTTCTCGGAAGAAGTTCCGAATCTTCCTTATGATGCCTGTTTTTTTCTTTGCTGCCTTAATTTGCTTCACGGTTGCCATTTTTTTCACCTCAAAACAAATGGCAGGCCCGGCCGGAGTTGAACCGACAACCCCGGGATTTGGAGTCCCGTGCTCTGCCAAATTGAGCTACGGGCCTGCTTATCTCGTTTCTCTGTGCTTGGTATGTTTCCCGCACCATTTACAATATTTCCTAAGTTCCATTCTCTCTTGCTGACGGCTTCTACTCTTATCCGTTATATAATTTCTTCTTTTACATTCCGTGCAGGCAAGGACGACAATTTGCCGAGGCATATTAATCAAACACCTCTGTGACTACTCCGGCTCCTATTGTCTTTCCGCCTTCCCTAATCGCGAAGCGGAGACCTGGCTCCAAAGCTACAGGCTTCTGAAGCTCCACTTTCATATTCACATTATCACCAGGCATAACCATCTCCACTCCCTCGGGAAGGGTAATCGTTCCAGTTACATCTGT
>JACIXQ010000053.1 GCA_014360465.1 bacterium | reverse complement strand
TTGCGAAAACACGGGAAAAACCAACTTATTTCAAAGAAACCCCTGCTATGACCAATCGTTGCGTATTGGGAGTATGCCAAACATTGGGATTTTATTGTGGAGTAATCCCAGATTTCAGCTTTTGGCCAGTAAGCGTAATTTTCTAAATCCTGGGATGAGGATATATAAGCGAGCGGGTGACGAATGAGGTCAACATATTTGCCAGTTGTGTGTTCAATTACTCGGAAGTCCACTCCCCAGATGTCCCTGTAATATCCTTCGGGGGTTATTTCAATTGTGGGGTCAGCGTAGGCGATGGGGCTTGCCTGAAACTTTGGGATTGGACCTACAAAAATTATATCGCCACCAAATTTTTTCCACATCTCTTCATCGCTCAGCTTGAGGTCCCTTTTAAGCCTTTCGTATAGCTCGGGCATTGCGGAGAAGGAGAAGGGGGGACGTGGCGGTTGTTTGTGTTCAAGTGCTGTGAGAACTATTTCTTTTCGGGTCATTAAAATCACTTCTTCTCTTGTGCTATTTGAATGCGAACAGGACCGATGAGACCAGAGGGCTGAAGGGGGTCATCCTTTCCCCAAAGCCTCCAGGTGGTGAAGGTGAAACGACCTGTGGGACTTGGTTTTCCCTCAAGCAACCATGATGGCCAGCTCCTCAGCGTTCCATCAGGATTCCTTTCGCTATCCTCGGGCAGATGTTCATCCCCTATCATCCTATTGACCCATAAATTGGTTACCTTCAATAGCAGTTTGTTCTCACCTGGTTTGACTGCGGAGGTTATATCTACCCTGTAGGGCTTTTTCCAAAGAGTTCCCAAATAGCTATCGTTCACCATTACATCGGCCATAACCATAACCTCTCCCAAATCAAGAAAATATCTCCGACCGCTCCCAAATATCTCCCTTGGTAGGTAGAATTTCTTGATGTAAATAGCTGTGCCGGAGAAAAACCTGATTCCTTCATTTGGGTGTTCTGACCAGGAGATAAGGCGTGGTAAAATAACTTTTTCTGGGGCACCCCAGTGAGGTGGAAATCGCACTTCCCATTCACCATCTATTTCTATTTCCTTTTGAATACTGTACCTTTCGTAGGTCTTCAAAGTTAGCCACTGCTTTTTTGATTTATTTTTGGGAAAGACCACGAAGAGAGATTCGAGCGGCTCAAGATGTAAAAAGACCATCGTTCCATCTTTCATTTCCTTATAACTTTTGCTTGGAGGACGGAGGATTTTACCTGTTTCTGGGAACCACAACTCAGGAAGCCTGCCTTTTATTCGGAAGAAGCAGGTGATATCTTGGGGAGTGGATTCCTGATTGGCTATGAAATAAATCTCTGCTTTTGGCAAGCTTCTATGGATGTAGCGGATAGTGCCAGGCGTCTTAGGTGGTTCGTATGAGAAATCAGGGGGAATTCCCAATTTTTTCAAAATTTTGCAAACTTCTTCAATATCGTAATATACTGGACCGATAGTTGCGTTACCCCATGGACCTATTCCGTAATAGCCAAGTTCAAGGGCGGGAAGCCATTCCTTGCTATCTTCTGAAATGGAAGATTGCCAATTGTTATCAGTTGCGATGTATTGAGAAGAGTTATCTGCGTAAGTTATAACGAGGGCGCATATCACGCCAGCGGGATTAGGTATATCTCCGCCGTTTCGGGCTATTATGAATATCTCATTCATCCCTGGCTTGAGGAATTGCTTAACATCAAAGCTGTATAGCTTTTCCCAATTGTCTCCTTGTCCAACAAGATGTCCATTAATAAGGCATTTGAATTGATTATCAGCGGTGATAACAAGCTGGGCAGATTTGATTTGAGTGTTATCTTTTGTGAAGAATTCTCTTTTGAAGAAACGGGTTATGTTTTGGGGAACAGCCATAAGTGGATTCCCTTCGGGATACCAAATCCAACGGGCTGTTTCCATAATTTGGGATAAATCAGAGCCTTGTGGTAGGGAGAAATGTCCACCCCAAAATATCCTACCCTTGCCGTATTTTCTTTCCCTAATGCCTTCGGGAGTGACGAGAGTTCCCCAAATTTTCTTTGCTAATTTCTGGATTTCAATATCACAGTTTGGATAGTCTTCAAGGCTTGGAGAACTGTGAGGAGGAGCTCCGATCACGGTGGCACCATCCCTAATAAGCTCCTCTAATTTCTTCAAAAGTTTCGGGGTCATCCTAGGGAACCGTGGAAGAACGAGGACGCGGTAGCTCATTCCATCCGGTAATGTTAGCCTGCCATCTTTAACCTTCATTTGATACAGTGCATCTGAGGAACAGAAATCAAAGTTGTAGCCAGGTCTCTCAAAGGGGCGCCCGGGAGCAGTTGATTTTGAAAGAATTGGTTGACCCCCGAGGGATTGAGGTGCTCTTTCTGGCACGAGCATACAGATATCAGCGACGAATAAGCCTTGTTGGAGAAGATATTGACAGCGAGAAAGGTAGGTGTGCCATGCTTTGGAGCTTTCCCACCAGGTTTGGGTTCTTTCGTAATGTAGTCCCCAGGGTCCCATACTCATTCCTGGTTTCACATTCAGCCAGGGCTGGAGGGCATAGCGGTGGACTACGAAGCGGTTTATTCCTTCCGTGAATGCCCAATCTGCTAAATCCTTGATATTGCCCGGATGACCTAACCAGCGTTCGTTGCTATCAGCGGTAAATGCCTCTGCGCCAATGACTCGTTTGCCGTGGGTATGACCTGCGGAAGCCATCTCCGTGCAGGTTGATGAGGCACCAAACTTTCCCCAGGACCAGAATTCGCCCATTGGTTCATCTGCCTGACCTCCATAAGCAAATTCATCTGTTAGGGAGGTGCTATATCCCTCAATGGTGAGGCGAAGCCCATATTTGTTTGCGAGCTTTCTCATCGTTCCGGCGTAATTTTCCAAAACGAGCTCGGATATCGTTTTGCGAAAATCCCAGAGAAACCTTTCGGTTATCTCTCGGCTTTCAACAATTTCTCCAATAAGGGCGGGCAGAAAAGGAAGAAGGTCATATCCCCTTCTTAGGCGGAATTCTTCCCTCATCCTTGGAGTCCAATTTTGTAAGCCAACTTCCCAGCTATCTATGTGAGTGGCAACAAGTGTCTTACCGGCATAGTTTCCAACATTTTCTATCAATTTTTTTACGAAAGAATTGAAGTGAAATTCCACGGCTTCTTTGCTCAACTTATCGCACTCGAGCCCACGCCCAGAGAGGGGAGAAGGAGCATTCTGGGCACCTGTAGGGGTATAGCCGAAGCGGATTATGTCCCATTTTCCATCTGGTACATTCCATACGAGTTTCCCTTGAGGATTCAGTTGGGAAGATATATCGTGTATCTGGGCGAGGGGAATGACCCGAATTTCTGGCAGTTCGGAGTAGTGTGCTGGCATTGATAGGGGTTGATAGGCATCGCGGAAAACCGCTTTTATATCCCAGCTTGGGAGGAGAGGATGGGGCTCAGAGTGGGGAATAGCAATTACCGCTATATCACGGTAGAAATGAAGATTTGTTGGAGGGGAAGGGAGTTGAAGCTCTATCTGAGAGGGGCCTTCAACCGTTATCTTACTCCAGGTAAGCTTCTGCATAGCGAATTGTGGTGGTATCCATGGGCCTCCACTGCCGGTCCAACCAGCATCATTGTTCATATTCACCTTCAAGCCCAATCTACTCGCTTCCTTTACAACCCATTGGAAGAGTTTCATCCATTCTTCGCTGGCAAAGGAAACGGGTCCTGGAGGCGTTCCCTGGTCAACTTCCATAATAAGAACACCACCTATGCCAGCCCTTCGCATCGCTTCAAGGTCTGCGGAGATGCCTTCTTTCGTTATGTAGCCGTTGAGCCAGAACCAATAGACCCATGGTTTTGCCCAATCGGGAGGGTTGCGAAAGCCATTTTCGAGGTCGGATTGAGCAAGAAGGGGGGTGGATGCGAGAAAGAGGAAAAGGTTGATAAAAACAAGCTTATGGAATTTCATTAGGCAACAAACTCCACATCTAAGAGTTGAGTTAATAATATGAATTGCTAAGGTGGGAAGCAAGGCTTCCCACCTTAGCAGAAACAGTTTGAAAAACTTTCTTAATCTACATCCCAGCCGAGGGCGGGGTCAGCACCCCATTGTCCTGGACCGTAGGGTATCCAGTTGGGGTCGTAAGCAGGGTAACCCCAGTATTGGTTGCCGAACTTTACCCAGCGTAAAGTGCCAGCCTTGATGAACTTGGCATGTCCATCGGCAAAAACCATATTATACGCGGCGTTAATAGAGCGAGGGTCACCACACATACAGGCTTTCGTTTCGTGGTTATCTCCTCTTTCGTGGATAATCATCGTTTGGGATGGACGAGCGATGCGTGACATATTCCATTTAACGCCTGTAGCAGGTCCAGCGGCAACACAGTGTCTATAAGCGTAGTTCACAGGAAATGCCCCAGGCCAGGATTGCGGCCAGCCAGCCTGTTGACCTGTATCGGGAGCGCTGGGGCAGTGCCAGACACCGGCGTTCTTGATGTAGGGCATCAGGCGAGCAGCGGCGCTCCACACAGGGTGGGCAGACCATCCCATACAACAGGCATCCTGGGGATAGTTGAAGATGGTGGGGTCTCCCCAGGCTTGTGGGTCGCCCATTGGGAATGTCTCGTCCCAATCCTGCACATATATCATCAGTCCCATCGCGATCTGGCGCATATTGCTAATACATTGTGTCTTATTTGCCTGTTCCCTTGCTCTACTGAAAACAGGGAACAGGATGCCCGCCAGAATCGCGATTATCGCAATTACGACGAGCAGCTCGATTAGCGTGAAGCCTGCTCTTTTCACAAAAAACACCTCCTTTTATAGTTTTGCTCCCTTTATGAAGGAGAGGAAGCCGGGAGCATGCTTCCATTTAAATGTTTTATCACTAACAATTTTAGTACAGAGGGGAAAATTTGTCAATATATTTCTTTAAGAAAATCTCATAAAAATATCTGGTAATATTTTCAGATGCCAGTAGGGAGCAGGGCAAAGAATTGGAGTTAATACCATTTGGTTCAATTGTTTATACACTTTCCAACATCTAACATCTCAATCCGTTTTGGTAGGTCAAAATATGGGGTAAAGAAGTGCTCTCAATCTTTCAATTAGGGAAGAGAACGCCTAAACTCTATACACTTCTTTTAGCGTTTTTTCGGTGTTTTCTTTACTTGCTGGCATTCGCTTTTATTATTGCTTGTTTGTTCTCAAGGGAGTACACTTCTTTTTGGAATTGAAGAAAACGACTTTCTTGCGTATATTATTTTGTGAAGAAGAACATATGTTTGATATATCAAATTATCAGTGTATAATTTTATGACAAGGTGATGCGATATGCCATTGAAGGAGGAATTACCTAAGGAAATACAGCAGTTTCTTTTTGAACAAGGTCTCAAGGATGAAGACATTCACATCGCTTTACAAAGTGATTTGGATGAGGAAGGTAAATTCTCACCTACTTGGTTAATTGCGACTAAAGAAAGATTACTTGTACTCAAGGATGGGAGCAATCCGAAGATATTGCATTCACTTTCTTTGAAAGATTACGGTTTCTTCAAGGCGGAGGTTGGGATTGGCGGAGGTTTCTTCGCCGCTCATTCCGATGGCAAGGAGAGGCGACTTCTAAGGTTTTCTACAGCGACTGCCCGGAAGTTTCAAGTTGCAGCAACCGCTCTGGTGAAGCTTGCTCAGGAGGGGAGTATACCCGAAGATATTTTAGCGGAGGAGGAGAAAAGGAAAGTTTGTCCAAAATGTGGTTTTCCTGTGGACCCTGTATCTGGCATCTGCGCCCACTGTTCTCCCAAAGGTGCAGTTGTAAGAAGGCTTCTTTCCTATATTAAACCTTATTATCCCACGATTATGATTCTTGTATCCCTTCTTCTACTTGGAACGGCGTTTGATGTGATATCGCCTCTGGTTAACAGAAACCTTATTGACTCTGCTCTCGTGGTAAGGCAGCCAACGCCAACTGATGTAAGATTGACTTTGCTTAAAGCCTATGTTCTGTTGATGTTAGGATTAGGGATAGGCAGTATGCTATTGAACATTTTCCAGCAGAGGATTAATGCCTTTCTTGGGCAGACTGTTCTATACGATATCAGAAGACAATTGTTCGAGCACCTTCAGTTTTTGAGCGTGAGTTATTATGACAAGCGCCAAGTGGGTGCTGTGATGAGCCGGGTCACGCAGGACACGAGTTCTTTGCAGGAGTTTTTGGGTTGGCACATCCCCTTTCTCGTGTCGCAACTTGTTCTCCTCCTCGGAATGGGTGTTGTGATGATAAGCCTTAACTGGAAGCTCGCCCTTCTCGTTCTCGTTCCCACTCCCATTGTAGCCTATCTAACGAGGACTATAGGAAGAACGATTCATAGACTTTTCCATAGGGTTTGGGATAGATGGTCCAAGGTAATAGCGGTTCTCAATAGTGCCCTTTCCGGGATAAGGGTTGTTAAAGCTTTCGCTCAGGAGGAAAGGGAAGCCTCCAGATTTCGTCAGCGCGCTTATGACCTGACACAGAACACGATCTGGGCGGAGCAGTTATGGGCTACCTATATGCCTCCCCTTTTCTTCCTGCTTGGCTCAACTCCCCTTTTGATATGGTATTTCGGAGGTAAGCAATATATTCTTAACCCCAACCAAATATCCTTTGGAACCTTGCAGGCTTTCATATCATATACATTTATGATTCTCGGTCCGATAAGGGCTGTGACGCAGGTTATAAACTGGCTGAATAGGGCACTTGCAGCCGCCGAGAGGATATTTGAAATCCTGGATACACCACCAGAAGTTTTGGACGCTGAAGATGCTATCCCGATGCCGCGAATCCAGGGTAAAGTAGAGTTCAGAAATGTAACCTTCGGCTACGATAGGTTTTTGCCCGTCCTTCACAATGTCTCTTTTGAAGTACAGCCGGGCGAGATAATAGGCTTGGTTGGCAGAAGCGGAGCCGGTAAAACGACCATCATCAATCTGATATGCAGATTTTATGAAGCACAGGAAGGGCAGGTTCTCATAGATGGTGTGGATATAAGAAAGATAAAGCTGAAGGATTTAAGAAGCCAGATTGCTATTGTCCCTCAGGATGCGTATGTCTTTGCTGGGACAGTGAGGGAGAATATCGCTTACGGTAAGCCCGATGCTACCTTGGAGGAGATAATTGAAGCGGCTAAAGCGGCGAACGCCCACGAGTTCATAATGAATCTTCCTTATGGCTACGATACACCGATTGGAGAAAGAGGGGTGATGATTTCGGGAGGGGAGAGACAGAGGATAGCCATAGCAAGGGCGATTCTAAAGGACCCACGCATTCTGATACTTGATGAGGCAACTTCCCTCGTTGACACGGAGACGGAGAAGCAAATCCAGGAGGCTCTTGACCGCTTGATGAAGGGGCGGACAGTCTTCGCAATTGCCCACCGCCTCTCCACCCTAAGCAATGCGCACAGGCTAATTGTGATAGAGGACGGCAGGATTGCGGAGATGGGTACACATAAGGAACTTCTCAAGAAGAAGGGTATATATTATCAACTTGTGAAACTGCAAAGGGAGATGTCGCGACTTGTTGCAATCGGCGTTTGAGCGAGAAACTTCTCAGATAAGAGTTCTTGACCCGTCCCTGGTTAAGGTGTCCAGGGTAGAGGGAGGAGCGCTTGAGCTCCGTTATGGTGAGGAGGTTTACTATCCCATCCGCGTTAAGCGGGCTTTCCCCTTGACCAATCCAGAGAATTACATCGTCCTGATGAAGGAAAATGGGAAACAGATAGGAATGATAGAGGATATAAACAAAATAGATGAGGAATCCAAAAGGACCATCTTGGAAGAATTGGATACTGTGTTTTTCGTACCCCAAATAAAGAAAATCTTCTGGGTTAAGGATCGTTTCGGTAGTTCTCGTTGGAAGGTTGAAACAGATAGAGGGATAAAGGAATTTGCCACAGGCTCCATTCACGAGAGCGTGAAGGAAGTAGAAGATGGACATATCATAATAACCGATACCGAGGGATTACAATATGAAATCAAAGATATAAACGAGCTTCCTCCCAAGAGCAGAGCGATAATTCTCAGGTATGTTTAGAAAGGGGAGTTTATATGACCTTTAAAGAGCGGATTATGAAGGTATTTCGTGGTGAAGACCCGGAAGGTGTTGTCTGGCAACCTCGCATAGAGTTTTGGTTCTGGGTAAATCAAAGGCGTGGCACTCTACCACCCCAATTCAAGGATGCAACCCTTGAGAATGTCTATGATGAACTCAATGCTTCCATCCGCTATTTTACTAATCCAATAAGGGTGCGGTATTCAAGGGTCCAACATCGGGCTTATTGGGCAGATGAGAACCATCTCGTCCAGTGTTGGGAGACACCAGTCGGCTCTTTGCGGGAAGTCCTCAGATTCACTCATTATAATTTAAGCCATTATCCTGAAGAATATCGTGTAAAAAGCATCGACGATTTAAAAATCTTAGAGTTCATTTTGCAGGATGCTGAATACTATTTTGATGAGGAAGCGCTTCAGAAGGATTTGGAGAGGGTAGGAGATAGAGGGGTACCACAGTGCTTTTTCTCTCGTTCTCCTCTTCAGGAACTAATCGTCACCTATATGGGTTTTGAGAACACTATGTTCGCCCTTTATGATTATCCACGAGAGATGGAACATTATCTTCAAATTGCAGAGGAATCGCTTGAGAGGATGTTGGATGTAGTCATCGCTTCTCCATTGCCAATTTTCAACCTTGGTGAAAACATAGATGCTCATCTTGACCCTCCCCCGATTTTTCTGAAATACCATCTGCCCTATTACCAGAAGTGGAACGAAAGGTTCCATAAAGCCGGCAAATTCACCCATATTCATATGGATGGTTCAATTAAACCGCTCCTTCCCTACTTGAAAGATATAGGCTGTGATGGGATAGAAGCAGCGACGCCCATACCTCAGGGAGATGTTACCGTTGAAGAATTGAAGGAGGCGATGGGGGACCTGGTGCTATTAGATGGCATTCCCGCTCTTCTTTTCCTTCCCGATTATCCCGAAGAGGAGCTCATAAGGACAACAGAGAGGGTAATGGAGCTTTTTTATCCTCGCTTGATTTTGGGTGTATCCGATGAGCCTCCACCTGATACCCCTTATGAGAGGTTAAAACTTGTCAGCAAGCTTGTTGAGAAGTTCAACGAAAAGCTGATATAAAAATTGACAGCATATTAGATATCCGGGATAATAGGAAGGACAGTAAATGCGAAGAACATCTATTTTATTTATTCTTTTGTCTTTTACCCTGATGCTTAAGGCGGATCAAGTCTACCTTCGTTTACCTGTGAGAGAATATGTGGACAAGATGATGGGAGGATGGTTAGGACAGATGGTTGGTGTGGGTTGGGGAGCGCCAACGGAGTTCCGTCATTGTGACGAAATCATCGCCGATTCGGAGGTCCCCAGCTGGGAACCCTCTATGGTCAATCAGTTCTATCAGGATGACCTTTATGTGGATGTTGCTTTTATTTCTGCCCTTGATAAATACGGACTGGATATTACCCCTAAACAGGCGGGTATCCATTTTGCCAAAACGAAGTTCGGCTTGGCTCACGCAAACTGGCAAGGTAGGGTTAATCTGAGACAGGGAATTGCTCCTCCAGATTCTGGGCATCCCCAATTTAATCCTCATGCTGATGACATAGATTATCAGATAGAATCTGATTTTTCTGGACTGATAGCTCCGGGAGTCCCATTTGTGCCGATTAAATATGGAGAGATATTTGGGAGGATAATGAATTATGGCGATGGGGTTTACGCTGGGCAGTTTGTTGGGGCTATGTATTCCTATGCTTTCTTCGAAAAGGATATGGTTAAGATAGTGGAAGCGGCGCTGAGATGTATTCCTCAGGGGAGCCAATATCATGAATGTATAAGCGATGTGCTGAGGTGGTATAAGGAGAACCCAAACGATTGGAAAGCCACTTGGTGGAAAGTGAAGGAGAAATATCAAGAGAATCCGGATTACAGGCGTTTCTCTTGCAGTGGTCCTAATACCAAGTTCAACATAGATGCCAAGATAAACGGAGCTTATGTGGTTATCGGGCTTCTTTATGGAAATGGCGATATAGAGAGAACGATTAGGATTGCTATGCAATGTGGTCAGGATTCCGATTGTAATCCCTCAACTGCTGCTGGGATTCTTTTTACGACGATTGGCTTTTCTCACATCCCAGAGAAGTTCAAGGAAAAACTTGACAGGAAGGCGAAATTTGCCGGTTCGGATTATGATTTTGATAAACTTGTAGATGTGTCATTGGCACTTGCCAGGCAAGTAATTTTGAAAATCGGCGGTAAAGTGATAAAGGATGCGAATGGTGAGGAGATATTTTTAATTCCCCGAAAATCCCCAAGACCCAGCAGACTTGAGCAATCCTGGAACCCTGCCCCCATAAAGGGTAGCAAATTCTCCGATGAAGAGATGAAGGAGATAGAGGAAGCGTTGAGGTAATGGTGGATGTTTATTCCTCTGTTAGAAATTTTCTCCTCTATTTCTTTTTGTTCATATCGCTTCAGTGTTTATGCAATCAAATCAGTTTATCCGAGCTGTTAAAAACGGAAGGAAAACAGGTTGAAATATGTCAACCAGTTACTCTAAATGAAGATATTGTTGTCAGAAATTCACTGAGATTTGTGGGGGATGGTTGCGTCTTGCAAACTGGAAGATTCAAACTGCGAATAGAAGCACCTGTTGAGGCAACTTTATCCCATATTTTTATAGGTTTTCAACCAGGCGAGGTGACATTTGCTTCCGGATGCGTTAAGGAGGTTTATCCTCAATGGTGGGGTGCTAAAGGGAACGGGAAGGAGGATGACTATAGTTCTCTACAGTCGGCTATAGATTCTAATTGTCAGTCCGTTTTTATACCCAAAGGAAGATATCTCATCACTAAAACATTGAATTTAACCAATAGACCGTTCGGTTTAAACCTCATCGGGCAGGGGCAAAGTGAGGAGGGTTCTGTAATCGTTGCTGATACTGGAGGTATAGCGATTGATGCCTCTGGTTCTCGTTATCTACATTTCGCTAACTTCGCTATTGAATCCGGTAATGAGAATCCTTCTCTTGTTGGTATCCTTTTTTCTCGCACAATTGATGTTGGATTTTGTGAATTTAACAATCTTGAGAATGTAAGAATTAAGCTTATCTCCCTGCCGAAAGCGAATAATGGTAATGGAACGGTTGGAATTTACAACAATGCAAGTGAGCTTTGGCGTGCAAGAAATATATATTTGATGGCAGATAACCCAATAGTCTTCACTGGCTATAACATATTCAAAATAAAATCCCCCTATACCAAGCAGGAGGAAAGATATGTATCAATGTCAGAGTGCACAATTGATGGGGCTTCTACGCTTCATTCCCTTTCTGGTCCGGCTATTACTATAGAAAATGGCGACACCATAGAAATACTGAACACATACATTACTCGCTCTGGGGAAGCTAAATTCCCCTATGCCATAAAAGTTATGAACTTTTGGGGCATAAACTTAACATATACCGGACATATTGAGGGTTTTGATAGATTCTTATACACAAATGTAACCAATATAGTGGGTTGCAAGTTCAAAGCGACGCTGTTCACAACTGGCGCTCCTCTGATTCATCTTGAGGGGCGAAAGGAGCATCCGAGCCTTAGGGGGTGCGAGATAGAATTGATACCCGAACCTACTTCCAGAGCTTCGCCTCTCATTCTTGCCGAGGGAGAAGTTGCTATTAACAGCTGTAGGATTGTGCTATACAGTGGTCAGAGTATAGAATGTCGTGAAGGAGAGTTTCGCGGGAACATAGTACAAGCTTGGGACGAGGAAGCGAAGATTAATTTAAATCCCGAAAGAGCATCATATTTATTGGTCTTACCAAAAGGGGTAGAAATTTTCAATAAATCGGCAAAGGAGAAGGCTGAATGAACAGGGGACCAAAGAAGGACAGTCCTCTTAAGGAGTTTGGACTTTATGGCTCGCTTGGCATCACTATGGTTATTTTGACGGCTGGTGGTTACTATCTTGGCTATTTGGCTGATGAGAAATTTGGTACTTCTCCATATCTTTCTATGATCGGTCTTTTCCTCGGGATAGGCGCTGGTTTTTATCAGCTTTATAAGGTCTCTGTGGGAAAGAAGTGAATAGGAGGGAAAAATATTACTATCTTATATCCTTTTCTACCCTTATTTTTCTCCCCATAATAGTCTATCCTTTTGGTTTAGATATTTCCTTGGGGTTTTTAGTAGGGACTGCCACTGGACTGCTTGTGATATCCCATATAGAATTCTCAGTGCAGAAATACTTGACACCTAAAAAGAAAAAATATCTTCTTTTGAGTTTTTTACTGCGTCTTTTCCTCTTCTTTGTTCTTATCTTTTTTCTAAGCCTTTATCAAGAACGGGTTTCTGCCTTGACTTTTGCCCTTGGCTTTGCAATAATAATCTTTGTTATGCTTTTTTCCTACCTTGTTGAGGAATGAGTTGTGATGGAAAGGGAGCATTCCCTTATTTTTATCCTATTGAGCAGATATATTCATTTACCAGCCTGGGCGGATACCGCCATTATGGCTGGGTTGGCAATCTTGATAATCTCTTTTTTGGCTATTTTCGTTACCCGTAGGCTATCCCTATTTTCCCCTTCCCGCTTGCAATCTGGTGTTGAATTAGGAGTTTCCGCTTTGAATAATTTTGTGGGAGAGAACTTGAAGAAGGAGGAAGCGGATTTCTTCGCGCCTTTTCTTGGTTCTCTTTTCATCTACATCTTGATTATGAACCTTCTCAGCGTAATACCCGGCTTTGTTCCACCAACGATGGATTTGAATGTTACAATAGCCCTTGCTCTGGTAACTTTTCTGGTTGTGCAATATAGCGGAATTAGGAAAAAAGGTTTTTGGGGGTACCTTAAGCATATCTCTGAGTGGGAGCTATTTGCTCATTCTCCTATTTATCTACTACCTTTCTGTTTATTGGGCGCTATGTTCTTCGGAATAATACATTTCATCGGTGAATTGGCGAAACCTTTTTCCCTCGCAGTACGGCTCTTTGCCAATATGTATGGGGAGGAGACAATGGTTTTGAGCTTCGTTGTTCTTTCCCCTGTGGTTTTTCGTTTTCTCGCTGTTCCCTTTCAATTTCCCTTCGTTTTGTTTCATATGTTCATTGGCTTTCTACAAGCTTACATTTTCACAGTCCTTGCGACTATATATATCTCCATAGCAACAACAGAAGAATGAAGGAGGTGTAATCTGTGGAATATTTTGTTGCCATTGCCATTGGAACTGCGTTTGCCGTGCCGGTGACTGTGTTGGCTGCAGCGCTGGGGCAAGGCAGAGCGATAGAGAAAGCCCTTGAGGCGATAGCGCGTCAACCGGAAGCTGCGGGAAACATAAGGACGACTTTGATAATAGGTCTTGCTTTAATCGAATCCTTAGTGCTCTACGCCCTTGTAGTGGTTATGGTTTTTCTCGCTCCTAAGATGCCCAGTTTCCAGCAAATACTGCAGTTCATTGGTAAATAGAAAGATATGGAACAGTTGGGGCTAAATATCCACAACATTATAGTTCAGATATTCGGCTTTTTGGTCGTGTTTCTCATCCTCAGGAAATTTCTCTTCATTCCCTTGAGGAAAATTTCTGAGGATAGAAGTAGGGAGATAGCCAGCCAACTTTCTGCTATTGAGGCGCAAAGGCAAGAGGTTGAAGCTTTGAAGAAAGATTTAGAAGCACGCTTACAAGTAATAAACGAGGAGCGAAAGGAGATTCTGGCAAAGGAAAGGGAAAAGGCGCTCCAGAGTGCCCAAGAGCTCCTCGACGAGGCGAGAAGAGAAGCGGAAAGAATAAGAGAGAAAGCCAAGAAAGATATGGAGTTGGAGCGTGAGAAAATGTTGTTAAGTATGAGGGAAATGATAGCGGAATTAGTCGTAACTGCGACGGAAAAGGCAATTCGCTCAACCCTTGATGAAGCAAAACAAAGGGAACTTTTAAGCAAGTTAATAGAGGAGATAGAAAATGAGGGTGGAACCCAGATACGCAAGGGCATTTCTTGAATCCGCTTCTTTAGAAGAGGTTAACGAGCTTTTGGAAGTTTCTCAACCTCTTCTGAAGGGAAAGACGCTCTTCTATCTCTCTCAACCTACCTTCACTCTGCAGAAAAAATATGAATTTCTCAAGGGATATCTTCCTCCTATGAGTGAGAAAGTGGAACGATTTCTATATTTGCTTTTAAGAAAACGAAGGATTTTCTCCTTGCCTGGCATCCTGGAGGAGATTCAGAGGATGGTGAGAGAGAAGGAGGGGATTTCTGAGGCTTATGTTCGCTCTGCTATTCCACTTACCCCTGTGGAGAAGGAAAGGCTCATAAAAGCTCTGGAGAAACGCACAGGTAGGAAAATCGTTCTAAAGGAGGAGGTTGACCCATCTATTCTTGGTGGGTTAGTTGTGGAGGTGGAGGGCGATATGCTGGATTACAGTCTCAAGGGGTTTCTCAGCAGGCTTCACGAACACTTAAGTAAGGAAGTGGTAGCGCGATGGGCATAAGACCGGAAGAAGTAACGAATGTTTTGAGGGAATTGATAGAGAAAGCTGATGTTGAAAGCGAGATAAGGAATGTGGGCATAGTGACCGAGGTGGGGGATGGTGTCGCGAGGGTATGGGGATTGGGAGATGTGATGTATGGGGAGTTGGTGGAATTTCCCAATGGAGTTTTCGGTTTGGCTTTATCTTTGGAGGAGGACTCGGTAGGTTGTGTCCTCCTCGGACCCGATAGGGAAATAAAGGAAGGGGATAGAGCGAAGACAACCGGTAGGGTAATTGAGGTCCCTGTAGGGGAAGAGCTTTTGGGAAGGGTGATAAATCCGCTCGGGCAACCTCTTGATGGCAAGGGACCGATACCATTCAAAAAGACCCGCCCCATTGAGGTTCTTGCTCCCAGCGTGGTTGACCGCCGCCCAGTATGTGAACCGCTTCAGACGGGACTGAAAGTGATAGATGCCCTTATTCCTATAGGACGAGGGCAGCGAGAATTAATCATAGGCGATAGACAAACCGGCAAAACGGCTATTTGCGTTGATACGATAATAAATCAAAAGAACGAAGGAGTTTATTGCATTTATGTCGCTATAGGACAGAAAGCCTCCACTATTGCTCAGGTAATAGCGAAACTCGAACAGTTCGGCGCTATGGATTATACCATCGTCGTAGTTGCGGAAGCTGATGACCCTGCTCCCCTCCAATACATAGCACCCTACGCTGGTTGCGCAATTGGTGAAGAGTTCAGGGACACTGGGAAACATGCTCTTGTTATTTACGATGACCTTACTAAGCACGCTTGGGCATATAGGGAGATGTCCCTTCTTCTTCGCCGTCCGCCGGGGAGGGAAGCATATCCTGGCGATATATTTTATCTTCATTCCCGTCTTCTGGAGAGGGCGGCGAAACTGTCCGACGAGCTGGGTGGTGGCTCCCTTACAGCTCTTCCAATAGCTGAGACCCAGCTGGGGGATATATCTGCCTATATCCCTACTAACCTTATATCCATCACTGATGGACAGATCTACCTGGAGACTGACCTTTTTTTTGCGGGGATACGACCGGCTGTGAATGTTGGCTTATCAGTTTCTCGCGTGGGCGGCGCTGCCCAGATAAAAGCTATGAAGCACGTAGCTGGTCAGCTAAGGCTTCAACTTGCCCAATATAGGGAATTGCAGGCATTCACTCAATTCGCTGCTGAGTTAGATAAAGCCACGCAATTGCAGTTAGCGAGAGGCGATAAGCTCGTCCAACTTCTAAAGCAACCACAGTATAACCCGATGCCGGTTGAAGAACAGGTGATGGTGCTTTATGTTGGGACCCACAATTACCTTGATGATATACCAACCGAGGTTGTGGAGCGATTCGCTGAAGAGTTCCTAAAATTTATGAGGGAGAATCACCCCCAAATTGGAGCGACGATAAAGAAGGAGAAGGAAATATCTCCACAGACCGAGGAAGAATTGAAGAAAGCCATAGAAGAATTCAAGGAAAGGTTTGTTATAGATGCCGGGCAAAAGTCTGCGTGAGTTAAGAAGAAGGATAAGGGCTGTCACAAATATAGCGAAGCTAACCGATGCGATGAAGAAGGTTGCCGCAGCTCGTCTTCGGCGTGCACAGCGCCAGCTTTTCTCGACTCGCCCATATATTGAAAAGCTATTCTCTATGACGGAAAGCATCCTTTTCCCTTCACTGGTTCATCCCTTCTTCGAACAACGGGAGGTGAAGAGGGGTGGGATAATAGTAATTACCTCGGAACGAGGTCTTTGTGGTGGATACAATATGAATGTCCTGCGCCAGGCGGAGAATTTAGCCAGAGACCTTCCTGATGTCCTATTATTTGTCGTAGGAAGGGTAGGGTTAAGGTACTTTACAGGCCGCAATTACAAAATCAGCTACAGCTGCCCTTTCCCCTCCATTGGTTTTGCTCCCCAGGACATCTTGTCTCTCGCTGAGGTGAGCCTTGGGGCTTTTTTGAAAAGAGAAATTGATACTTTATATATAGTCTATACCCACTTTTATAGCCCTGGAGGGCTTATACCCACGGTTAGGAGGCTTTTGCCCATGGAGAAGAAGGCCCCTGAACGGGATGTGATTTCCGAGCCTTCCTTGAAAGTTTTGCTTGAAGATTTGCTTCCTCATTATTTTCATATGATGCTTTTCCAAGCCATGCTTGAGGCGATGACAAGCGAGCAATCTGCTCGTTTTGTCGCTATGGATATGGCTACCCAGAATGCTAACCGCTTACTTCAGGATTTGCGTATCCGATACAATAAGGAAAGACAAGCGCTGATAACAAAAGAGATAACCGAGATTATGGGAGGCGCTGAAGTTCTGAAGGAGGGATGAAATATGGCACAGGGTAAAGTAATCCAGATCTTTGGTCCGATAATAGATGTTCGTTTCTCATCTGATGAAGTCCCTGCCCTGTATAATGCGTTGAAGGTGAAGGACAGCAGGAACGGCAGGGAAGTTGTGGCGGAAGCTGTGCAGGATTTGGGGGATGGTGTTGTGAGATGCGTAGCTCTTGCTCCCACGGAGGGATTATATAGGGGGGCTGAGGTAGAGGATACTGGGGCACCTGTGATGGTGCCAGTGGGACCTGAAACTCTTGGGAGGTTATTCAATGTTTTGGGTGAGCCTATAGATAGGGAAGGACCAGTGAGAACCGAGCTTCGCCAACCCATCCACAAGGAGCCTCCATCGCTGGCGGAGCAGTCAACTGAAATCGTCCCTTTTGAAACTGGTATAAAGGTCATTGACCTACTTTGCCCATTCCCGAAAGGAGGGAAGATTGGTCTCTTTGGTGGAGCGGGCGTAGGTAAGACGGTCATACTTATGGAACTTATCAGGAATGTGGCGGTGGAACATGGAGGGGTTTCCCTCTTTGCTGGCGTTGGGGAGAGGACGAGGGAAGGTAACGATTTGTGGCATGATATGAAGGAATCCGGCGTTCTCCAGAAGACGGTCCTTGTGTTTGGGCAGATGAATGAGCCACCTGGGGCACGTTTCCGTGTTGCATTGACGGCTCTCACTATGGCGGAATATTTCCGGGATGAGATGGGACAGGATGTCCTCCTGTTCATTGATAACATCTACAGATTCATACAGGCTGGCTCAGAGGTATCCGCTTTACTTGGTAGAATTCCATCTGCCGTAGGTTATCAACCTACTCTTTCCACTGACCTTGCGAAATTAGAGGAGCGCATTACTTCTACGAAGAAGGGTTCAATTACCTCCGTTCAGGCTATTTATGTGCCAGCTGATGACCCTACTGACCCAGGTCCGGCGACTGCTTTCGCTCACCTTGATGCTTTCGTATACCTTGACAGGCAACTTGCAGAGATGGGCATTTACCCTGCAGTTGACCCCCTTGCTTCTGCATCGCGTATCCTTGACCCTAATATCGTGGGCAAGGAGCATTATGAAACAGCGAGGGGTGTACAAGCGGTGCTTCAAAGGTATAAGGAGTTGCAGGACATAATTGCGATACTTGGTATAGAAGAACTTTCCGACGAGGATAAGCTTATTGTTCACAGGGCACGTTGCCTTCAGAGGTTTCTATCTCAACCCTTCTTTGTCGCCGAGGTTTTCACCGGTGTTCCTGGCAAATATATCAAAAGGGAAGACACCGTCCGCGGGTTTAAGGAAATATTGGAAGGTAAATGGGACCATCTTCCCGAATCAGCCTTCTATATGGTGGGAACAATAGAGGAGGCGGTTGAGAAAGCGAAGGCTATGGGAGTGGTTTAGTTTTGGCAAAGCAGTTCAAGCTCTCTCTCTTAACTCCTAACGAACCCATATTCCAAGGAATGGTCAATTCCCTGGTTATTCCCGCAGAGGAGGGTTATTGGGGTATTCTTGCTATGCATATGCCGAGCATAATACGGCTTAAGAAGGGTAGAGTAAGGGTAAAGATTAATGGCGAGGAGAAAGAATGGGAGATAAAGGGAGGATATGCTTGGGTGGAAAGGGATGAGACGGCTCTATTAGTTGAACTTTCCGAGAAAGAGCAGGATTGATTCTTTTGGAATTAATTTGACATTTTTGACCCAAAGATGCTAAATTAAATAGAAACTTAAATAGAGGTGAAAAAGTTATGCTTGTTCTAATAAATATATTGCAGCTTATTTCCGCCCTTGTCCTCATTTTCCTGGTAGCAATTCAGACGACAAAAAGGGAAGCTGGTATATCTGGAGCGATTGGTGGGAAGATTACCACTCCCTTCAAATTGAAGCCGGGGTATGAGGAATGGTTGGATAAGTTAACTATGTGGGCGGCTATAATCTTCTTTGCTCTTTCAATTGTTGTTGCAACAATCTATATGAGAATGAAATAAGGAGGTTTATTATGGAGCTGAGAACCAATCCCCGGTTTGCCTGTGGAATTTGGTATTTCGGTGCTTGCGGAGATAGATTCAAGAAGGACGGTTATCGCGAGGACATTCCCTTAGAGAAAAGATTGGAACTCATAGCCAGTATAGAAGGTTTAGAGGGTGTGGAGTTCCATTATCCCAGTGAGTTAAACGAGAACACGGTTGAGCGAATTTGTGGAATAATGAAAGATCTGGGTTTAAAAGTGGCGAATGTTGGTCCACATCTTCACGGTTATAGGGAATTCCGTTTCGGGTCAATCACCAATCCTGACCCCAAAATAAGGAAGATGGCGATAGACCTGATAAAGAGGACTATTGATACTGCTAATTTAGCTGGTTGTAATATGACTATTATGTGGTTGGGTCCTGACGGTTTTGATTATCCTTTCCAAACCAACTACGCTGAAGTTTGGGGATGGTTGATAGATTCACTCATAGAGATAACATCTTATAATCCCAATCATACCCTTTGTCTTGAGTACAAACCCTATGAGCCCCGATGTAAATCTTTTGTTGATGGCATAGGAACCTCTCTGGCGAT
>JACIXQ010000052.1 GCA_014360465.1 bacterium | reverse complement strand
TACGATGGGTATGGGAGGTCCTCAACCTGGGGTAACGGTTCATGCGCATAAAGAAGAAGGTGGCATCATTGCGGAGAAAATCACCGCGAAGGATGGAGAGGCGCTCTTAAGCTACCTCCAGAGCAAGGGGATTGGGATAAAGAGAGGAGCGTTACCAGTTCTTGACAATTACATAGGCAAAGATTACACATTTATCGTTGCCTGGCTTAAAAAGAGCATAACAACGGCTGAGGATATCCCGAGGGGGCTTTATCTCAAATTCCCCGCCCGAGAAATCTATTATCCACTATATCCAACGAGTATTTATGGGGATAAATATATTCCCATCACTCTTTACATAGCCGGATTTTGCTCTCCGAAGTTCTATGAGAAAATAGCTGATTGGTCCCAGACGAATTACTGGATAGGTTTTCTTGAAGCACCATCCCCCGGTCCCGGAATACCGCCCTCGGGTGCGGTTGAGGAATTACTTCGCACCCTGCCGGTTAAGGATAGGTTTACCATCGTCAATATAAATGCTCCTGCCAAATTTTTCACCTCCGACCTCTGGATAAGTCCGAGAACGCCTGCAAGAATTTTCTACGCTTTTCAAATCAATAGGTATTGCTATCAGCTCGGATTGATCATCTTTCTAATATCCTCCCTCCTTTCCGGATATATCATTGGGAGAATCGTATTCGCGCAGTTGAGGAAGGAACCCCTCATCCTTTTGGCAATTGGTTTTCTCAACCTCTTCTCCCTTTTTGGCATAATCTTTTCCCTCTTCTTTTTGAAGCTGAAGCCTGCTGATACGAGCATCAAGGAGACGCTTGAGGAGTTGCGGAAGAAGGGCTATCAGAAGAGGCGCTTTTACAGCTTTGCTCTCTATTGGTTATCTCTTTTCCTTTTCATCCTTACCTTCTTCTATCCCAAATCACCGCTTCATTTTCCCTTCCTATTTCTCGCCCTGATTTGTCTTCTCCTCGCCTTCCTTCTTCAAAGGGTGAAGAAGGAGGATGAACCGCTTTTCTCACAGCTGATTGAAGCGGGCTATTCCCCTTACTTTTTCTTCCCCGCGGAGAGGTCAAAGCTCGCCTTCCTGCCCCTCTTCTCCATTACCTTTCTCCTGTTCCTTTACCTTCTTTTCGCAATCCTAAAATTGCCAATGATGATTTAGAGGTGATAATGGTGGGGCAAAAGGTGAATTTTTTGAGGAATATTTTACTGTCCACTCTCTTTCTTCAGAACAATCTCTTGTTCGCCGATGGTATTGCTATCAGGTCCGTTAGTCCAATAACCTTCAAGGGCAAAATCTATTATGTCCAGGAAAATTCCCAGTTCGCCGTAATTAATTACGAGAATGGCATTGAGAAGATGATGATAAAAATGACGACGATGATGCCGGAGAGAGGCGTCTACTGGCTTCTACCTATTCCTGCCAGCCCAGAAGAACTGAAAATGGATATCGCGATGAAGTTGCCCATTTTGAGGGGCAAGGAGCTAACCAGTTGGGGAAGGGATATAATCAAGCGAGCCAGGATGTTTGCCTATGGCGGTCAGATTTATCCACTACCATTTATAGCTTTATATTACTTTTTGCCCGGGGGGCGCTATACCGGGCATTCTTTTGTTCATATGCCAGGCGGACCTTCGCCCGGGGCAATACCTCCGAGAATGGTGGTCCACGAGCACATAGAGGAAGGTGGAATGGTCGCCGAGAAGATAACAGCGAGGGAGCCCGGTGCTCTTTATCAATATCTCAAGGGGAAGGGATTGAACATAACGAGGGGAAGCATACCCGTCCTTGATTATTACATAGGGAAGGACTACACATTCATAGTCGCCTGGCTGGCACAAACATCCACCCAGTCTGATAGGGCTCAGGGTCTCTATCTCAAATTCCCAACCGATAAGATTTACTATCCACTCTATCCGACGAGCGTCTATGGGGACGAATCAATCAGCGTTGACATATACCTCATTGGCTTTCGTCAACCGACAGCTGAATCTGTCAAATCCCTGGGAATAAACCCTGAATACTGCTTGGGCAACCTTCAGTTTCACAACTCGCTTCCCGCTGATTTCTTCCAGGGTGACAGGGAGAATGTGAAGTTCACGAACATCTATTTTGAGAAAGAAGCCCGAAGTTTCGCCTCCGACCTTTGGATATCGCCCCATCCTCCCTTCAAAGCCCTTTACTCCTACTTCTTCGTCCGCTATCACATCTTCATTCTGCTGTGCATCTACATCGTTTCCTCGCTCCTCTCCGCTTTACTCATTGGGAGGATGGTTTATCCTAAGTGGGACCACCGGGCATTGCTTGAGGTAGGGCTTCTCAATCTCTTCACCCTCTTCCCAGTGATTTTCGGCGCCATCTACCTTCCGAGAAGCGAAGGGAAAAAGGAACCAGAAGCACTGAACGAACTTGCCAAGAAAGGCTATCTTTATGGTCGTTTTGATAGCATCATCCTCTTCTTCCTTTCAGCCTTTTTCTTCCTTTTGGCGATTAATACTCCCGATGAACCATCCTATCCCGCAACAGCCTTCGCAGTTTTATTCACCCTAATCGTTGCCTTCCTGCTTACGAGGGTTAAGAAGGAGGACCAACCACTCTTCTCCCAGCTTATTGAAGCGGGTTATTCTCCCTATCTCTTCGTCCCTGCCGGGGTAGGAAAAGCTCTCTTCATAATCTTCTTCTCCCTCGCTTTCATCCTCGCGTTCACCATCCTGACGAGCTTCCTCCAGCTTCCCTTATTGCCCTCTTAAAGAAATCTTTATAGAATGAAATCAATAAAGGAGGAGTTGCGATGAGAAGAGCGTTATTGATGCTGGCGGTTTTCTACGCTCTCTTACCTCTTTGGGGGAGGGAGAAAATCACCCTTGATGTTCAGGTCGGCTTCAACGGTCTTGTCTATTCCTCTGCTCCCTATGAGCTCATTAAGGCTACTATGAGAAATGAGGGAACCTCCTCTTTTCGTGGGTTCGCTGGTATTGAGAAGGGGATATTGGAGAAAATAGAGCTCGCTCCAGGGGAAAGCAAGAGCATCTTTCTCGTCACCCAGATAAAGTGCGGTGTAGACAAGTTCAGCGTCTTTTCCCAGAAGAAAAAGGCGATTGTCTCCCGCATCCTCCCCTGTGGAGTTCCCCAGGATGAACCCTTGCAGTTAATCCTACCCCCAAGACAGATTCCCGCTACGAACTGGCTTGTTGGTCTGGATGTGGGAGATGTTCCCGATGACTGGCGCGCCTTCATAGGGGTTGAGCTCATCGTCGTTGAGGGAAATGCCCTTGAGAAATTGAACCCGGCTCAGAAAGATAGCCTAAAGAGATGGCTACAACTTGGTGGCTGGTTGGTGATAGTGGGAAACGAAGAGCTGACCAGGGGGATTGGTGAGTTCACTGCCTCCCTTCTTCCTGTGAGGAATGTTGTGAAGGTCAATCTTTCCCATCCTCCCTTCGCCATTGCTTCCTTAGCCCCCATACCCATAAAGGATGTGCCTGTAACACTCTATCCTGCCAGTGCCCTTGGAGAGGTTAGGCTGAGCGAGGGAGGCTATCCCCTGCTTGTTGAGGGAAGGGTAGGTTGGGGAAGGGTTCAATACTGGGCTTTTCAGCCCTGGGCTCCTCCCTTTGCCGATTGGCAAGGCTTGTTCTTTCTCCTCCCGCCTCCCTCAGCCAAGCGTCAGCCCTGGCTCGTCTCTTGGCGGGTGTTCCCTTACAGCATGCTTCTGGAATGGAACCTCTTTCCCGCCAATTTGAAGGGAATAAAGAACATCCCTTTCCGCTTCCTCCTCGCTTTCAGCCTGATATTCACCTATATCGTTATTCCTGTTCTATATATAAGCTTGAGGGTTAAACGGAGGACGAGTGCCTACTGGCTCTCCTCAATCGTTCTCGTGTTTCTCGCATCCCTCGCCATTTTCCTCTTCGGGCTGATAACGCGGGAGAGACGCATTGCCCTCAAGGAGCTAAGTTTAACGCAGTTCTATCCCGGGCTTGAGCTCGCTGACAAGATGGGCGTAGCGGGAATCTATTCCCCGCGCACAATCAACTTCTCCCTTCTCGTTGATAGGAAGGACACGACGCTTCACGAGCTGGATACCTGTGGCGAGCGGGAAGCCGAATACTACATTGAGGATGGAAAGAAGATTGCCCAGAACTTACGAGTTCCTCCCTGGAGTGTCCGCACTTACGAATACGACGCCTGGGAGAAGATTGATAGCCCCCTGCAAGCCCAGCTTTCCCTCAACGGCAACTCCATAAGGGGATGGGTTGAGAACGCATCTGATAAGACTTTGCGAAATACTTTCCTCATATTTGGGCAGAGAGTTTACGAGATAGGAAATATTCGTGGAAGGGAGAGAAAAGATATAGCGATTGACCTGAACAAATCGCGCTCTCTCATCGGGATGAAGCTCGGTGGAATCTATTATCCCCTTGAGGAGCTGGGCAAGAGAACCCCCTTCGGCGCAATGCTCGCCACATCAAAGAATCTCCTCACAAACTGCGTCCTCATCTGGGAGGGAGAGGGTTCCCCATCTCCCATCCAGGTAGAGCCTGCCCCAAAGAGGGTAGAGCGAAAATCCCTCTATTCTCAACACATCCCTTTGTCCGTGGAGAGCTTGCCCGGTAAAGTGCCCTTCATATCAGCCTTTTTCATTCCTTCTCCCCCACCAGGAGAGGAGGTTTTCTCATTGTTAGGGGCTCCGCCTCTTTTGGGTTCTCCATTTCAGTTAACCTATTCAAAGGGATTTGCCTTCATTCCCACGATTCAGGGAATAAAATTCCAGAAGATAGTCATAGATATCCAGTTAGATAGCAAGAAGACAGTGGATATCCTGCTCTTTCTCAGGAGGGGTAAGAAGACATACAAGATGGAGGAAGTAGCGAAAGGGAGGAGCCCGGGACACATCACCTACACGATTGATAAGCCCGATGAGTTCCTAATGGATGGAAGATACATCTATAGCGAGCTACAGCAGGAAAAATTCTTCTTTGGAAATGTAGAAATCAAGGAAATAACCGTTTATGGTATTCCGAAAGGAGGGTAGAAGATGCTCACTGTAAAGGGATTGACGAAGGATTATGGGAGGTTAAGGGCGATTGATAACCTTGAGTTTGAGGTTGAGGATGGCATAGTTTACGGTTTTGTAGGACCGAATGGGGCGGGGAAAACGACGACTATAGATATAATAGCCACAGTGCTCAATCCGACCTCTGGCGATGCCCTCGTAGATGGCTACAGCGTAATTAAGGATAGGGATAAGGTGAAGTATCTCATCGGCTATATGCCCGATTTCTATGGTGTTTACAACGATATGACCGTTGAGGAATATCTTGAATTCTTCTGTTCGGCTTATGGGATAGAGGGAGAGAGGAGGAAGAAGCGGATAGACGAACTTTTGGAGCTATTCCAGCTGGGGCACAAGAGGGAGGAGGAGGTGGAATCGCTATCAAGGGGGATGAGGCAGAAGCTCTGTCTTGCCAGGGCGCTGGTTCACGACCCACCGTTGCTTCTCCTTGACGAGCCTGCCTCCGGGCTTGACCCAAGGGCGAGGGCGGAGGTTCTCCAGCTATTGAAGGATTTGGCAAGGCAGGGCAAGACCGTTTTTGTCTCTTCCCATATTCTTCCCGAGATAGGGGAAATCTGCGACAAGGTTGGGATAATAGAGAAGGGGAAGCTTCTAATATCGGAGAGGATGGATAGGCTTGAGGAGAGGGTGAAGGGCTACAGGACGATAAAGGTGGAGATTCTGGAAGGAAGGGAGAGGGCGGAGGAGATATTGAAGGCAATTCCCGAGGTGATAGGGATGAGGGAAGTGGAGAGGGGATTGGAGCTTGATTTTCGGGGAGGGGAGGAGGCTTTGGCTGGGCTACTTGAGGAATTGGTGAAAGGTGGGGTCAAGGTATTCTCATTTGCTCCAAGCAAGGAGATAAGCTTGACTGACATATTCTTGAGGATAACGAAAGGAGAGACCCAATGATGAGGCTGAACAATCCCGTTCTTATTAGGGAGATGAGGGCGAGGGTGAGGGGGAGTAAGAGCTTTGTGGTTCATCTCCTCTTCCTCACCTTCTTTCTGCTCGTTTTTCTCCCTATTTACTATTTTCAGCTCAAGTCACCAGCGCCCTGGTCATCAAATGACGGGATTTTTTTAACGCTTCTATTCGTTCTTTTGGGATTCGTCTGTGTCGTTTCTCCCGCTTTCAGTAGCGGTTCAATTACGGGTGAAAGGGAACAGAAGACGCTGGCATTTCTCCTCGTTGCGCCCCTGAAGCCCAAGACGGTGGTAACTGGTAAGATGTTATCATCCTTTTTCTTCTCAGCGCTTTTGCTTCTCACAGCTTTGCCCTATCTTTTCCTCGCCTATGTGGTGGGAGGGGTGGATGGTTTGAGGTTTTTGCTCGGTTATATTCTGATACTGATATCTTCATTATTTTTCAGTGCGATGGCGTTATTTTTCTCCAGCGTATCGCGGCGGACGGCGAGTGCTACGGCGATAAGTTATGGATGCATAATAGCGCTTGTTTTAGGGACGCTGGCGCTGGAGGCTTATCTTGGTTCGCGTCCACCCCTTCCCAATGGTGAGCCACATCCATTATCGGGGGCATTTTATCTCAATCCCTTTATGGGGCTTGTGAGTCTTTATCTTTACAAAGTTGAGGGGATATCCAATGTTCAGCCCTACAAGTCAGTGCCCCTACCCATCTGGGCAGTCAATATGATACTTCTCTCACTTCTAACTCTTTTATTCTGGTGGCTCACCCACCGCCGCTACAGAAAGCTGGAAAGGATATAGGATAGGCTTCTCAGGACACAACTGAGAGAGAAGAGGGATTTCGCCTTGAGAGCGATGAGGGAATAATTCGCTCTCACTCCTGCTTTTGCTTTTCTTCAATAATAATATCAACACCAGCTTGACGCAATCCTTCTTTGAGGTTCTCGTACTCGGTATTAGTCATTCCCTCTCCTTGCTTCGCCTTCACCTCCATAAACATTTCCAACTGCTCGTATTTTGACTTTATCAGGTTCACCATTTTTATGACATCGGACAACTTTCCAAAGGGGACTTGCAGCTTCAGGTAAATTTCCTTGAGAGGTGGCTGAGTGGGTGGGGATGGAGGTTTAATCTTATCTTGTATCTTTTGGATGAGGAAATCTTTGTCCCCTTGAGTAAGCGTTTCATCGGCACTAATTTCTTCCTTCATTTTTTCAAGTTTCTTCGTGTCGTCTGAGGGTGTTTCTAATATCTCCATTTTGTAATGCGTCTTTTTAAGTAGCCTCTTTTTCTCTGATTCAGATAGTTGTGTGTCAGAATTAACGGTTTGGTAAGTCACTTTTAGCTCACTCACATTATTAGCTTGCTCTATTTGGCTATCGTAATCTGTCTTTGGAGGAACGGATTCCCCACCAGATTTAGCCACACAAATCTTTTCGCTTACAATCAGTTCCCCTTCCCCCAGGTTTGGTGAGCAATCATTTCCGAAAAACTTGCAATCCGGCTTATCAGAA
This sequence comes from bacterium, assembly GCA_014360465.1. GTDB lineage: Bacteria > Armatimonadota > JACIXR01 > JACIXR01 > JACIXR01 > JACIXR01. Next base: position 11,966 of record JACIXQ010000052.1, on the reverse strand, counting down.
TCCTCCAATTTTCCCAAACCGAATAATTTCTCTCTGACCCCTTCCCTTATCGCTTCCCTCAAAACTTCTTCATTTTTTAGGATTATCTCCCCTGGCGTCCTGTAGAAGCTCTCCAGTAAATCCTTTGTGGATAGATATTCCTTATCCTTTAGGTATTTCTCAAAGAGAAATTGGGGAGTAATTCTTTCCAAAATCCGCTCATCTGCCCTTAATGTCTCATAAACTTCGCCCGTTAAGTTCTCTCTTCCTCCCACAATGGGAACGCCCAAATCCTTTTCCTCCAAACCACCTTGCCTGGGAATGAGGAGGATACGATAAAGCCTGCGAATTTGTTCATATCTCTGCCCCTCCATTTCTCTCAGTCTTCTCTCCACCTCACCTCTTTGTCCTGGGGTTAATTGGAGATTCTCAGCGGATTTAATCCTTCTCCAAGCAATCAGTCCTCTAAGATAATCCTCAAAACCCGCTCTCGCGCTATTATAAGGGCAGAGGAAGAACAAGGTATTGCGATAAACCCGGGGACGAGCTCCGCAATTCTCCCACATCTCCTTTGCCTTACTCTTGTCCTTTAAGACAGCAAGCTTAAGCGTCCTATCATCCGGAATATCAGAGGAATTTTCTGGATATAGATAGCTACGCAAAGGTTCGTTTGAGAGGGAACGCTTTAAAATTTCGCTTTCCGCCTCCTCCAGCTCCCTTTTTTCTACCCTTTCCTTCTCCATAGTGAATATGCGATTGAGATTTGGAGTATTGGTGAAGAATAACCCTTCATCGGAAAGATAGAATAGGTTCTGTCTCAACTTCTCAACTGCCTCAACGATTATACTGCTAGGCACTTCGGGAATGGCGCAGGAAAGCTTCACCTGGTTTATTGATGCTCCCCTCTCTCTGCCTGGAGGGAAGGAATACATAAATATGGTGGTGGCGCATTTGGTGCCGAAGGCATAGGGAAGATAGGAAGCACCTAAACTCTCGTCAACCCTTTTGGCGCCGGAATTTGAACCTGCGATATCCGCTGATATGATGCTATCGTATTCGGAGCCAATATGTTTCACCAATTCCCCCTTTATATCGCTGTTGCTAAGGTCAAAGTCGGACAAACTTATGAATGATTTCGTTGGCTTTTTATATATGGAGGCTATCACTAAGGCGAGGAGGCGAAGAGCGCCCCTTGTCCTCTGGAAAGTGGGAAAGCTTCCCCATCTGTGATAGAGGACATCTATGACCTCTGGTTGAAAGGGATAGGTTTTGAGAAATCTCTCGCGGTAGGTTGATTTATCCATTCCAGTAGGCAAGAAGCCCTCTCTTTCTACATAATCAAGGAAATTATCAATCTCCTCCTTCGCCAATTGTATGTCTATGGAAGAGAAAAGCCTCCTCCTTATCACCTCCGCTACCTCTTCCTCCTCAACAGGAGCATATATCTTCTCCATCCTCCCAAGGATTGATTGAAGGGCTTGTAGGAGCTCTTCCGAATGCATATTCTCGTAGGGATTGCTTGAAGGGAGGGATACGAACATAATGGCTTTTTCCAACTTGCTGACCGTTCCCGTGAGCTCCTGGATGAAAAGGAGCACCTGGGTTGCAAGGGTTGCCGATTCTATCTTAATACCAGATGCCTTCACCGCATACTCGTGGAGCTCATCCAGGAGGATGATTATCGGTTGGTGTTTTTCCAAAATCTGCCTCAATCTCTCTCCTCCTGGGGATATTTTCCCCTTCAGCTTCTCCACCTTACCCTCCAATTGCATCTCCAGTTCCTCCCAGGGTGTCAAATCGCTTTCGCCAACGCCTATTTTGTCCCCCACGAAGACGAAGCGTTTAGTCCCCCATTCCTGAGCCTTATGATAGAGTGCGATGAGGGAATGGGTTTTGCCACCTCCGAAGGGTGTTTGTAGCTGGATGATTGGGTCTCCTCCTTGCCCGCTCAATCTTTTCTGAGCCATATTGAGGAGCTCTTTCAAATTTCTTGTTAGATAGGTGCGTCTGAAGAAGAGGTCGGGGTCCCTATATTCGTCCGGTCCCCTTCCCTTAAAGACTTCCCAAAGGTCGGCGGCGAAGATGTTTAGTTCAAGCCTTCCCTCCAGTATGTCCCTATGCGGATGGGCGATTGAGGAAAATGGTCTCAAAACAATGCACCTCCCTTAAATTTCTCGCTTCCTGCGAGGAAGCCATCGAGCAGGCGTCTTTCCGCATCATCAAGAGGAAGGGAAGAGGAGATGGATTGTGCCACTTTAAAGAGGCTATCATCTCCTCCATATCCGTTCAGGTTGAGGACATCAAGAATCTCTCCCTTCCTCCCTTCTTTCCAGAGGAGAAGGACGAGGTGAAGGACATCTATCAGCTCATCGCTCTCCCATAGCTCATCCCGATTTCTCTCCAGGGGTGTAAGCAATCGGATATTTTTACCTTCTTTTTTGATGAAGCCCTTATTCCATTCGCTTGCCAGGTCTATTCCCACTGCTTGGGCGAGCTTTCTGGCATCGTCAAATTCAACGCTTGCCTGCTTATAAATATGCCGCCAAAGGAGGTAGAAGCGGGTGAGGGGAGAGAGCCTATTCGCTATTCCATCGTGGAGAACCTCCCTTAGGGCGAAATCGGCAACCATAGCCCGAACAAGGTCAAGCAATTTATCAGCAGTGATTAAATTTCCCTCTGCATCCATAACCTTCTCATATTTTCCGAATACCTCAATGCCAATACCTATACCAGCGATAAGAAAATCCGCCCCCCTTATCCCTTCCTTCCACAATTCCCTCAATCTTTGGGGAAGATAATTTGCCAATTCTTCTTTAACTTCCCTCAGCCATCCGATGCCCTGTTTCTCCGTTTTTCTACAGGCGATGAAAAGCGAGGAAGCAAGTGAAGCACTTCCCAGCGCTCTTAATCTTTCAGCTTGTTCTGTATTTATAGGCAAAGTGATGATAGGCAAAAGACCACAATCCAAGAGAGCCTGGACGAGGCTTTCCCAACCGGAAGTTGATTGATGGGCATAGATTATCAGGGCGATGCCGTCTTGCTTTAAAACCCTTCTTATTTCCTTGAAAGACTTTTTCAAATTTTCTTCAAAAAATATTTTGTCTTTGTGCTTGTATCTTTGTGGGTCCCATCCAGCCATCTCCACTATTTCCTTAGTTTTTGGGGCTAATGGTGTAGCGAAAAGCTCAGGATGGATTTCCCACAGCATTCTCTTGAGCCAGACATAGAAGAAATCCGATAAGTCAGCGTACGGAATAGAATTATAATAAGGTGGGTCGGTGAAGACGGCGTCAAAATATTCATCGGGATAAGGGAGCTCGGTTGCCGAGCCTTGCTTAACTTGGGGTGTGATGGATTGTCCGTTTGCTTCTATCAAAGGAATTTGAAAGAGATAATTAAGAACAGCAATAATCTGCCCGTGCATACTTTTAAATGTTCCCGCGCCTACAACCGATAATGGGTTAAGCTCGCCATAATCCCAAACCATCGGGAGAGCTTGCCTCGCAAATGTATTAACAAGCATTTCCCAATGGACCTGCCACCGGCAAAGTGAGCTGAGCCAATCGGCAACCCTGCTCACAGCTAAAGCTAAATAGCTCGCTACCGCCTTGGCATACTCTCCCTCCTGTCCTTCTTTCCTCATTTCCTCATAGACTTTCCGCACTTGCTCAACTAATGTAATCAATGTAAGCTTCTGGCGAGAATTGAAAAGGCTGTCCCATTTATTAAAACCATATAAAGGAACATTGAAAACCCCGCTCATTAAAGGGAGTTCCTCATCTGGCACGGGGTCGAAGCCCCATTCCTCCCTTAATTTTTGTCTCTTTTCTTCAAGATATTTCTCGGCTTTTTTGAAAATCTCAAAATCCCTTTCTGTTGCCAATCTATAATTCTTTCCTTCTCCTTTCTTGTATGTAACCACGGCAACAAGCCTTTTTCCTCCTTTTCCTTCCCGGAAAAGCCTGCGAGTGGTTTCGTCATCAATCGTATAGCCGCAAACTGGGCAGGTGACGATTGCCCTCGCCACCGTTCCCTTGTTGGGGTCAAAAGCTTTCAGATTTGGATTATGCACTATCTCAAATTCAACCCTCTTCCCCCTAACTATTGGGCGGAGAGCTATTTTCCTTTTGTCGCTATTAGCCAGCCAGAATTGACGCATAAGGGGAATTTCCGCCCCGCAGGCGGGATTTTGGCAGGGCAGTGTCCTCGCCCAGATATAGGCTATGGGAGTTGAGCCATCCTCATCAGCTGGATAGAACTCGCCAATCTCTTCCTTAGCCCTCTCAAGAATCCAGTTTCCCCACTTCTCAACATCCTCTATGAGTTTATAACTTCCGAATCTTCCTCTTTCCCTGAATTTCTGGGGATATTCAAGGGTGCATTTGAGGATGAGAACAGCGACGGGATTGTATTCAAGGGCGTGAGCTTCGTAGCCAAGGCGAAGCGCCTCAAGGGGAAGGGAACCGCCACCGGCGAATGGGTCAAGGACCCGTGGTGGCTTTCCCCAAATACGAAGTATTTCCTCCCTCGCTTTTCTTATCAGACCCAGGTCATTGGAATTCTCCCATTTAGCTAAATTCGCGATAGATTGCCTTTTCCTTTCCCTTTCAACTGGGTCGGAGGGGGTGGGGATGAGGAGGGAATAGATGGCAGTTCTCGCTGAGGCGAGGGGTCTTCTCGCCCACCAGATGTGGAGGGTTGAAGGATGCCCACCCTGTCTTATGTTCTTCTCCCTCACCGCTTCCCTGCTTACTTCCGAAAGAGGAAAAATACCGCTCTCAAGAAGGCTCTTTTCAAACTCCTTCATTTTGCCCTCCTTTTTCTATATTTTTTGTCTTTCAAAATTTTGGATACAAAAATTTTATTCCATCCATTAAGGGTTGTGAAGTTAACTTTGTATTATGGGGTTACCTTGGCATCCAAAGGGAAGACAGGGAATGGTGAAATTCTCAAATTCTACCCACCATTTCTCCCTTTCTTTTCCATTCATCGCAGGGAACTACGAATCTCACGACCTCCACCTTCTCTATCACCGCTATCCTCTGGCTGGGATTGCGGATTATATAAAGCGTGGGATTGCTGGGTGCATTTGCTACGATATAGAGCCAGTAGTCATCCCCGAACCTCTTCGCCTTGAACCACTCGTTTGGCGTCAGGACAATCTCTCCCTCGCCCTTCCTCGCCTTAACCTCAATATATCTCACCTCGCCACCTTCTCCCTTTGAGCGAATATCAAACCCCAAACCCAAAGCAGAGACATCCTCTGGTATCCTACCTTCTCTCCTCTCATATTCCATCGCTATCTCCATCCCAATCCTCTCTATCTCCTCATCGCTCACCATACCTTCCTCAGGCGGGGAAATCGGCTCTACCTTTATTGCTCCTAAAAGCCTGGGTGTTGTAATCGTCAAACTCTGTTCCCGCTCAATATCCTCCTTTAGGCTGTTCAACCTCTTCACAAGCCTCTCTTTCTCCCTCATCTTATTTTCTATTGGGAGCCTAACATCTTCACCATAACTCTGCCTTAAAAACAAATCCGCAAGGTCGCTATCAAGCTCGCCTATCCGTTGCTCCAGGGATTTCAAGCCATATTTTCTCTTTATCTCCGCCTGTCTTCGTCTTTCTTCCCCGATTTCTTCTTTGTATTTTTCCAGCACTTTTATGACGAAATCCTCAGGTGGGAAGGTAGCTTCATTTACGGGGGAGGGCGTTTCTACCGGCTTCAAATCCCAGATGATTGAGGGATTCAGCTCCTTAGTCTCTACACCATTATTGTAGATGGCGAAAAGCTTCTTTCCTGCCACTTCGCCTTTCCCATCCTTTACCTCTCCTTCATAAAACCATATGATTCCATCGTAAGTTGAAGATGGGTCCTGGAAAACCGCCCCTTGAGCAAGTTGGGGAAGGTATTTATCAAATACCCACTGGATAAGGGCTTCTAAAAGAGAGTGACCGAAAGTGACGAGCTCAACATCTTGGTGACGCAGGGATAACTCTTTGTCGAAAGTTATCCTGGGGTATCTGTGGAGGATTGTTCCATAGCGAGTTCTAAAGTTGAAATCATTGGCTATTTCCCTAAGTTCATAGGGAACGCTATCAATAGCGAGGAAACCATCCCTCAATTCCCTGAATTTTCCCCCAATCGCTTGGAAAGCCTTCTTAAAGAAAGCTTCCACATATTCTGGGACGAGGCGGTTCTCCCTCGCCTTTATCCGAAATTCCTCCACCATAGACATATCAATGAATCTCGTGGCAAGGCTTTCCCCTAAGAGTTCCTTTACTTGCATAATATATTTTTCATCAATCTTAATATCCACATCCTGCAATATCTCTTCAAGGCTTCTGGCTTGAGCGGCTGCCTCAATTACGAGCTGATAAAGGTCCTTGCCGTAGAAGAGTTCGCCTATCACATCATAGACTCTATCGCTTCCCAGAGCAGATCTTATCTCCTCCAGCTTTTCCAAAATCTTTCTGAGAACCTCTCCTTCCCTCGTATCACGGGCTACGAGGTTGAAGATATAGACATCCTTTGTCTGCCCATATCTATGAATCCTTCCCATCCTCTGCTCAAGCCTGACGGGATTCCAGGGGATATCGTAATTTATCATAATGTTACAGAACTGCAGGTTTATGCCCTCCCCAGCTGCCTCCGTCGCAACCATAATCTGGGTTTCATTTTTGAAGACCGCCTCAGCCTTTATCCTCTCCTCAAGGTTCATCCCGCCGTGGATGTAGTTGACCGAATAGCCCCAGGAGTGAATCTTCTTGACGAGATATTCAAGCGTATCGCGGGACTCAGTGAAGATTAGAATCTTTTCGTTTCCACCTGTTTCCCTGATTTTCCTGAACCCCTCGTCCAAAACTTTCCTCAGCTGTTGCAATTTGATTTCCTCTTCCCGATGGAGGATTTCTCTCGCCATATTTATAAGTCGGTCAAGAGCCTTTATCTCCGCTTCCAATTCCTGGCGAGTTTCGGCAGTGCTGAGCCTTTCCCATTCTTCCTCTTTCTTCCATCTTTCGTTCTCTTCGTAGTCGTCAACCTCTTCCATAGCCTCAAGTGGGACGAAAACACGGGCTGGCTCTGGTTCATTGAGAAGTTCTTCCAATCTGTTTTTTCTTCTCTCAAGCGATTTGAGGAGGGCATATGTGCTGGAAGCCATTCTCCTCTGGAGGATGACAAGAGCGAAGGTTATATTCCTTCGCCGCGCTTCCTGCTTCTCCATTGCAAGGTTGAATTGGTACTTCACATACCTTGAAAGTTCGTTATAAAGCTCCCTTTCGGAATTGGAGAGGTTATATGTAACGGTTTTGGTGTAGCGGTTGGTGAAGATTGGTTTACCCTCAAAGTCTCTCAAATCCTCTTTAAGTCGCCTTATGAAGAGGGGGTTATCCCTATTGGCGAGGGATTCCTCAAGAATTTCGGTGGTGAAGTAGCTTGGGGATAGAAGGTCAAGAAAGAGCCGAAAATTTTCCGGGTCGCCTTTATGGGGAGTGGCTGTGAGGAAAAGGAGGTGATTGGTTCTTTGGGAGATGATTTCCCCCAATCTATATCTCTGTGTCTTCTCCTCCTTGTCTCCATACCTATAGGCAGCCATTTTGTGTGCTTCATCTACAATGACTAAATCCCAATAAGAGCTTGTAAGGGAGGGAAGGATATTCTCTTGCTTGGCGAAATCGATTGAAGTTATCGCTTGCTTTTCCCTCTCCCAGGGATTATCGCCGTAGATGTTATCAAATGTGCTTCTATCTATAATGGAGAAAACTTCCTCAAATTTTTCCTTCAGTTCCCTTCTCCACTGGTCCTTGAGATGTCCCGGAACGACGATGAGGGCTTTATTCACCAATCCTCTCAGCTTCAATTCCTTAAGGACGAGACCAGCCATAATCGTTTTTCCCGCCCCGGGGTCATCGGCAAGGAGGAAGCGGATGCTAGGCAGTTTCAAGATGCGTCCATAGACGGCATCTATCTGGAAGGGAAGAGGGTCAATTTTTGATATGTTGACGGCTAATAGGGGGTCGTAGAGGGAAGCATAGCGGAATCGCAGAGCCTCTATGGCGAGGAAGACTTGGTTTCCATTGGCTGTAAAGGAAAGTTTGCTCTCTTTCAGCCTAATTTTCTGAAGGTCTTCTTGGGATAGGACGACATCAACCAAGGTTTTCGTGCCTATTGTAGCACCGATTATCCCTATTCTCTCCCCTTTTTCTTCCACCTTGTAAACTTTTACAGGCTCGCTCCAGAAGGGTCCTTCTATGATGACGCCTTCTTTGATTTCCATATTTTCATCTCTCTTTCAGGGGGTGGTTATCTAATAATATTGTAAAGGGTATTTTTTAATGTTGCAAGAAGTTTGCACATTGTATCCTAAACCTGTAGAGGATTATCTATCCTCTATGGCAGCGGTGGGCGAGGTGGTGCTCGCCGTTCTCCTCTATGAGCTCGGCGTCTTCAAATAGCACTATCGGCTCGGGACATAACGAACAGGCTGAACTCTTCCTCCATAGCTCCAGAACCTTCCTTGCCTTCGCGATGACATTCTCAGGATTGTTTAGCGCCTCCTCCATCGCCTCGTTCCATAACCCAAACCTCACCCTGACATTGGGTAAACTTTCAGTGTGGGCAGAAATCGTTTCCCTGAATTCTGGTTTGCACATCACACCTACCAGCTTATGTCTGAGCCCGGATAGGAAATCATCCTGTTCCGCTTTCCTCAAACCGCTCAATACCTCCTGCAACTTATCTCCATATCTGTAAAATCCAACCATCTCCAGCTCATATATCGTATCATAGCGTCGTCTTGACCAATTTCCCTTTGGATTGTCATCCTCGTCTCCCACTTCAAAGAACCTGAACGCATTCTCCTTGAATACCCTCTTGCACCACTCAAAGCTATTCCAGAACTCCTGCCGGTATTCCTCAACAACTTCCTTAGGAATAGACTGGTTGAGTTCCATCTCCTTGCTGAGGAAACGATGGCGGGGAGTAGAATAGCGGTCAAGCCCGTGGGCAAAGGCGAAGAAGGCGAGAACCCTCTCCCTGTCCCTCATCCTCTTATCGGGATACTTCTTGCCCCAGGCTTCAAGGAACTTGGGGTCCTCACCGATATCCCTTATGAGGTCATTGTAGGGACCGCGATAAAGGCAGTTGCGTATCTCCTGAGCGTTGAGGTTCATACTGCCAAGATTGAGCCTGACGAAAAGGGCGTATTTCAAATCGGGATGGACATCCTTGGGAATCTCAACAACCGATAGCAGATAATCCCAGAAATTCCTCATCACCTCGGGCTTAATATCGGTGGATTTTTTCCTGTTCAGTTCATCAAGGACCTCCATATTCTTGAGAACGAGTGCTGTGAACCTTCTCGCACCGCTCTTCTCCACTTTCGTTGGGGGAACGGCTTTTGTAAAGGAGTCTCTATCGCCCTTATCCTTTGTCAGAAGGGGTTGGAGGAAACGGAAGATCGTTTCCAGCCTCTGATGACCGTCCACGACGACCCATCTGTTGTCCGGCTCCTCAGCGATGAATATGGGAGGAACGGGCATTCCGAGGAGGATGGATTCTATGAACCTGCTCGCCCTGATGTCGTCCCAGACATAGTGGCGTTGGAACTCCGGCTCAAGCACCAGCTCCCCACTTAATATCCTGCTCCAGATGTCCCTTATCGTCCTCCTCTCCCAGCGTGCCTGGATATTGCGAAATTCCTCTGGGATATTGAGTGGTTCATACTCCTCTTCTTCAAGATACTCCTCATCGTCAAAATCCCTTTCCGCCATTTAAACTATCCTCCTTTTGAAATTTTTATAATTTTATAAAAAATAGAAATTTAGTGAAACCATATCAAAGCTTGCGGAAAGAGCCAGTTTATCGATAAAAATGACCAAAAACATTTTTGCCTTCTATATAATATTATCCGATTCGTTTCCCCAAAATTTTTGAATTATTTTTCTGAAAATCGCAATAAGTATCCGATTTTCTATTGACCCACAATTCGTTTAAATCCCAAATAGGTAGGCTCAAATACAGGCGGGCTCAAATTATGCTGTAAGCAGGAAAGGTTTGCGAATGAGGAGTAGGTGCTCTCGTCCGTCATTCAGGGGCTTCGCCGTGAGGCGAAGCCGAAGAATCTGACCCTGTTCGTCATTCAGAGTCTTCGCCGTAAGGCGAAGCCAAAGCCGAAGAATCCCGCTCTTGTTCGTCATTCATAGGCTTCGCCGTGAGGCGAAGCCGAAGAATCTCAACCCTACACTCCGTCATTCAGAGGCTTCGCCGTGAGGCGAAGCCGAAGAATCCCACCCATATTTCGTCATTCATAGGCTTCGCCGTGAGGCGAAGCCGAAGAATCTCAACCCTACTCCGTCATTCAGAGGCTTCGCCGTAAGGCGAAGCCGAAGAATCTCGTTGTTTATCAAATACAAGATTGCCACGCCCCCTATCGGGGGCTCGCAATGACGGATAGAGGGCGTTATTGCATCAATCCCTTATAGGTAGGCTCAAACCTCATTTTTCACCTCCTCAAGTGATACTCCAAGATAAGCAAGGTTCCAATGGAGTGGGGTCAAGTTCGCGCCACGCTTCACTGGGAAAATTTGTCCTGCATCCCAATATTCATCCTCTGTTTTGCCCCCACCTGTGAGCTCGAAAACCCCACCATCTTTCTTCACCTGGTCAAGAAATCTCTTGAGCCTTCTACAGGCGTCAGTGCGTCCAAAGATTTTGTATTCAAATCCTCCATCGGTCAGGTAAAGTTCACCGATTTTCCCTTCCTCCTCGTGGATTAGATCGTATTTCGTATAATCGGCCAATTCCAAAACCTCCTTTCTCTCTTCAAACCTCACAGGGCGCACTACAATGGGAACGTAGAACCAGCGCCGCGTTTCAATCCCTTATAGGTAGGCTCAAAACAGAAGACTATGACGAGGAGGTTGAAGAATAATGCCGGTTTCAATCCCTTATAGGTAGGCTCAAAACTGTATCTCGTTTCACCCTCCGACTTCGTATCTTTTCTGTTTCAATCCCTTATAGGTAGGCTCAAAACATATATGGATATAGATATTGGGATGGCAAGCTGGAGAGTTTCAATCCCTTATAGGTAGGCTCAAAACCAGCCACACACCCAGCCACACAGCCAGATAACGAGAGTTTCAATCCCTTATAGGTAGGCTCAAAACTCTTTACTCTGAATTCTTTGAGTATGTGCCTAAATAGTTTCAATCCCTTATAGGTAGGCTCAAAACCATAGTCAACGATGAAGTATATCAGCTGAAGCTTGAGTTTCAATCCCTTATAGGTAGGCTCAAAACAAGTGAAGTACATCAGGTTTTTAAAGAGCAGTAAAAGTTTCAATCCCTTATAGGTAGGCTCAAAACTAGAAACAATTGAAAAAGCAATCCAAACACCCCGTTTGTTTCAATCCCTTATAGGTAGGCTCAAAACAGAGGAGTATGAGGTGGATTTTGTCATTATGCTGGAGTTTCAATCCCTTATAGGTAGGCTCAAAACGGAGAATTAGGATGACATCAACGACGGCATCCCAGCATGTTTCAATCCCTTATAGGTAGGCTCAAAACCACATCCCCGCGGGGGCGGGAGGTATGGTGGGAATAGTTTCAATCCCTTATAGGTAGGCTCAAAACTAACAATGATGCTATCCTTTCTTTTCCCGTTCTCTAGTTTCAATCCCTTATAGGTAGGCTCAAAACCCGACAGGACATCAGTTAGGAGTATGTCTCTGCATGGTTTCAATCCCTTATAGGTAGGCTCAAAACCCGACAGGACATCAGTTAGGAGTATGTCTCTGCATGGTTTCAATCCCTTATAGGTAGGCTCAAAACGAACACCTCCTTTTATTTTGGGTTTGGGGGGAAGCAGTTTCAATCCCTTATAGGTAGGCTCAAAACTATAATGCCGTCGTTCTCTGCCCTTCAACAAACATAGTTTCAATCCCTTATAGGTAGGCTCAAAACTAATTTTTATTTTCCCTTCTTCTCCT
>JACIXQ010000051.1 GCA_014360465.1 bacterium | reverse complement strand
TTCTTTGGCGGCTGGAAGCCGCCACTCGCATTCATTCCCGATTGGTTCATCCTCTCGCCATTGTGGTTCATACTAAAGGTGGGGATTATGGTTTTGATCCTGATGTGGTTAAGAGCGAGCATAGTGAGAGCGAGGATAGACCAGGTTCTTGCCCTTGGTTGGAAAGTCCTCCTGCCCGTCGCCCTCTTCAACTTTCTCCTGACCGGGGGATTGATGCTCGTATGAAGAAATTGACCAACGCTATCCTACAGATGCTACTCACTCTCTGGAGCGTTCTCAAATCGCTCTGGATAACCTTTCTTTATTTCTGGAGAAAGAAAGTAACAGTGCAATATCCTGAAGAGAAAAGGGAACACCCTCCCCGATACCGGGCATCGGTAGATGTTGATGTGTCAAAATGCATCGCCTGTGGAATTTGCCAACGCGTTTGCCCAAGCGATGTTATAGAGATAGAAGTTTGGAAGATCAAAGAAGACGATAAAGAAGTACGGAAGCCGCGCAATTTCAACCTCAATCTTGGACGCTGTATGGTCTGCGGTCTCTGCGCCGAATACTGCCCAACAGGAGCGATAAGGATGACCCAGGAATACGAGCTCGCCAGCTACGAGCGTGAAGGGCTCATCAGGAGGCGTGCGTAGGTGACCATCACTAGCTTTGCGATTCAGTTCGGATTTTTAATTTCCGCCTTCATCGCTGTTGGCGGTGCACTGGGTGTTGTCCTCCTACCTAACCTCGTTCACTGCGCCTTTTCCCTGGCAATATCCCTCCTGGGCGTAGCTGGCATCTTTCTTTTGCTTGACGCTCCCTTTCTCGCCGTTATCCAGGTCCTCGTTTATGTTGGCGGGATAGTCGTCCTGATTCTCTTCGCCATTATGCTGACTCACAAGCTTACGGGCAGGGGAGAGAAGCAGTTCAATAAACAAAGCCCTGTAGCCTTTCTCTTTGTTCTCCTTCTACTTGCCATTCTCGTCACTTTTCTCTGGCTTGATTGGGGACCAACCAAACAATTAGGCGATACGACAAAGCAAGTAGCTAACGAGGTCTTCAGAACTTATTACATTCCCCTACAAGTTCTTGCCGTGGTGCTACTCATCTCCGCCATCGGTGCGTTGGTTCTTGCGAGGGATAGGAAATGATAGATACGAAGCTCGTTCTTGTGGTATCAGCTTTGATTTTCTCAATTGGACTCTACGGCGCTCTTTCCAGAAGGAATGCAATTGGCATTCTTATGTGCGTAGAGCTGATGCTAAATGCCTGCAACCTCAATCTTGTGGCTTTTGCCCGCCTCCACGGCATCCCCTTGGGGCAAACATTCGCACTTTTCGTCATCGCTCTTGCGGGTGCTGCCGTGGTCGTCGGGCTGGCTATCGTCATCCTCGTCTACAAACAATCGGAAGATATCAATGTTGATAGGTTCAATTTGATGAAATGGTGAGACCTGAACATTTAGCTCCTTTAATACCGCTTTTTCCATTTCTCGCCTACGCGATAACGATCTTCGGAGGTCGCAAACTGCCAGGCAAGGGAGCCTATATCCCCATCGCCTTCCTTTCCCTTTCTACCCTGCTCTCTTTCTATCTTTTCATCAAGCTTTTCCCCCTTTTCCCCAACTATTCCTTTGAAGCAAACGTGCCTTGGCTGATGAGCAATGGTTGGATAGTGAGCGTGGGCTATAGGTTAGACGCCCTTTCCCTCAGTATGAGCTGTATGGTTGCGCTCGTAGCACTTCTCATCCACATCTACTCCATAGGCTATATGGAAGGTGATAAGCGTTATTCACTCTACTTCGCTTACCTATCCCTCTTCACCTCCGCTATGCTCACTCTCGTTATCTCCAACTCTCTTCTCCTCCTCTACATCGGCTGGGAGCTCGTCGGCTTATGTTCTTATCTTTTAATTGGCTTTTGGTATGAGCGTCCTCCCGCATACAGAGCGGCGATGAAAGCCTTCCTCACGACGCGTATGGGCGATATCGGCTTCTTTATCGGGCTACTCTACATCTTCCTCAACCTTCACTCAACTGCCTACGGCGACCTTGAAAAAGCTATCCCCCAACTCGGTGAGCACTTCGCCCTGATAGCGAGTACTTTGCTTTTCATCGGGGCAATTGGTAAATCCGCACAATTTCCCCTCCACATCTGGCTTCCCGATGCGATGGAAGGACCAACGCCCGTCTCTGCCCTCATCCATGCAGCGACGATGGTTGCAGCTGGTGCCTATATGGTTGCCCGCCTCTTCCCCCTATTTTCCTATTCCACGACCTCCCTACTCATCGTGGCGATAATCGGAGCGATAACTGCCATTCTTGCGGCTTTTCTTGCCCTCGTGCAGAACGATATCAAAAGAGTTCTCGCCTACTCTACTATGAGCCAGTTGGGATATATGATGCTGGGTTTGGGAATGGGGAATATGCCAGCGGGAATGTTTCATTTGCTTTCCCATGGCTTCTTCAAGGCTCTCCTCTTTATGTCCGCAGGTTGTATAATCCACCATTTGGAAACCAACGATATCTGGGAAATGGGTGGACTATGGAGGAGGATGCCCATAGCCTCCTTAACATTTCTCGTCGGCACCCTCTCTCTCGCTGGTCTGCCACCTTTTGGGGGATACTTCAGCAAGGAGATGGTCATCGCCTCAACCTATGGCAAGGATTTCATCTTCTTCGCACTCGCCCTCTTCGGGGCATTTCTCACCGCTCTCTATATGGGTAGGGTCTTCATCGTTGCCTTTATCCGTCCCTCCCAGGGAGAGAAGCTTCACGAAAGCAATGTTATGAGCCTGCCAATAATAATCCTCGCCTTTATAACCCTCATATTCGGCTTCGGGGGCAAACCTTTCGTTCATATCCTGGGAGGTGGTGAAGAACACGGTCTTCCCTTCCCCTATCTTCCACTTCTCTTCCCGCTTGGTGGCTTCCTTTCTGCCTATCTCATTTATATCCCAAGCTGGGATAGGGAGAGAGCAATGGTTCTTCTCAAACCGATTCACACCGCGCTTCTTCGTCGCCTTTACATAGACGATTTCTATATAGCTGTTCTGGTTAAGCCCGCCTTCATCGTATCCCGCCTGCTCGCTGATTTCGATTTCAAGGTCATAGATGGCATCGTGAACGGAGTTGGCAGGGTGACCGTTATAACCTCCTATCTCCAGAGCTGGATAGATAATTATGTTGTTGACGGCTTTGTCAATGCTACAGCCTGGATAACAGGTGCTTTCAGCTACATCCTGCGCTATCTGCAAAGCGGATATGTCCAGTTCTATCTTCTGATGGCCCTCTTAGGGCTCCTAATCTTCCTTCTCGTGTAGGAGAGTGATGAGAGAATGCTTAGCATCCTTTTAGCGATACCGATTATTGGGAGCATATTCATACTTTTGCTTCCCTCCGAGGAGAGGAAGCTTATAGAGAAATCGGCTCTTCTCTTTTCCGGTCTCGCTTTTTTCTACTCCGTCGCCCTCCTCTGGGCTATGGACCTGCACGAGGGGATTATGCAATTGGAGGAGATATACCCCTGGATACCCAGCATAAATGTCCGCTATCACATCGGGGTTGATGGTATGAGTATGCCCCTCGTCATCCTAACCACCCTTTTGACTTTCGTCTCTATTTTATATTCAACAATAGATATCAATAAAAGGATTAAGGAATACTATTTTCTCTTTCTCCTTCTTGAATTCGGTATGCTGGGCGTCTTCGTCTCCCTGGACTTCTTTCTCTTCTACCTTTTCTGGGAGATAAGCCTTGTGCCGATGTATTTCATCATCGGCGTATGGGGCGGTCCGAGGAAGGAATATGCAGCGATAAAGTTCTTTCTTTACACTTTGTTCGGTTCCCTGGCTATGCTTCTGGCGATACTCCTCCTTTATTTCAACTCCTCTCCCCATACATTTGACATCCTCCAGCTATCCCAGCAGAAACCCCTTCAGGGCAAGGCACTAATTTCGGGGCTCGCTTTCCTCGGCTTCTTCCTCGCCTTCGCCATCAAGCTTCCCTCTTTCCCCTTCCATACTTGGCTTCCGGACGCCCATGTTGAAGCTCCCACAGCCGGCTCTGTCATACTGGCGGGAATCCTTCTGAAAATGGGAGGCTACGGTTTTTACAGAATCCTCCTCCCCCTCCTTCCCGATGCCTGTGCCCGCTATGCTCCCTTCGTCGGACTGCTTGCCCTTTTGAGCATCATTTATGGCGCCCTCGTGGCGATGGCGCAAAGCGATTTCAAGCGACTGGTTGCCTATTCAAGCGTCAATCATATGGGCTATGTGCTCCTTGCCTTCACAGCGGCGAGCCTGACTGCTGACAACTGGACAAAAAGTGCCACCCTTGCCCTTACCGGTGGAGTCCTCGAGATGATAGCTCATGGCTTGATAACTGGCTCCCTCTTCCTCCTTGTGGGAATGATTTATCTAAGAACCCACAACAGGGACCTCAACAAATATGGAGGATTGGGACCAATCGTCCCCCGTTACGGCGGTTTCCTCAGCTATTTCTGTTTCGCCTCTCTCGGACTGCCCGGACTGGCAGGCTTCGCTGCGGAGTTCACCGTTTTCTTGGGCTCTTTCCCTTCAGCTAAGGAATTCGTCATCCTCGCCATCATTGGCGTCCTTATAACAGCTGCCTTCTTCCTTTGGACAATCAGAAGGGTCCTCCACGGACCGCCAAATCCCGCTTATGAAGGATTGGAGGATATTGGAACGATTGATATCCTTTCCCTCGCTCCTCTTGCCCTTGGAACTTTCCTCATCGGTATCTATCCCCTCCCCTTGATTGAATTCATCCAGATGGCAATAAAAACTACCCTGGGCATGATGTGATGATATGGAAAGGCTTCTGCTTCTTCTACCCGAAATAACGCTCTTCCTCGGCGCCCTCTTCTGCATAGTGCTAGACCTTCTGGGCAAGGAGCGGGAATACCTCGCTCTTATAACGATTGGTGCCCTTCTCGTAGCACTTGAGGGAATCATCGCCGGCATCGCTATCCTTCCAATTTACGGAGGAACAGTTCTCGCTGGCTTCATCTACGATGGTATTTCTCTCTTCGTAAAAGGAGTAAGTATCGCGGGGATGATGATTATAGCTTTATTATCTGAAAGGTATATGAAGGGGCGAGAATATGAAGGGGAATATTATGTTTTTCTCCTTTTCTCCACAATGGCATTGTGCTTTTTAGCATCCGCTTATGACCTCATCTTGCTCTATATTTCCATTGAGTTTCTCAGCATATCCAGTTATATCCTCGTTGGCTACATTAAGGATAATCCCCGTGCGGGCGAGGCTTCCCTGAAATATTTCCTCTTTGGCGTTGTTTTATCCGCCACTATGTTATACGGTATGAGCCTGCTTTATGGTATAAGTGGGGCTACGGGTTTCGCCTCCATCTCGTTGAGCCTTAAGGAAAGCGAGGTTGCAAGGCTCGCCTTTGTCCTAATCCTCGCAGGGTTCGGTTTCAAAATAGCGATTGTCCCTTTCCATATGTGGGTGCCAGATGTATTTGAGGGAGCCCCCACTCCAATATCTGCCCTCCTCTCCGTTTTTCCCAAGCTCTCCGCTTTCCTCGCCTTTATGAGATTCCTCAACATCTGTTATCCGGGGAGGGAATGGATATACCTCATCGCTTGGCTCTCCGTGCTGACGATGACGCTGGGCAACCTCATAGCCATTCAACAGAATAACATCAAGAGATTGCTCGGTTATTCAACAATAGCCCACGCAGGCTATCTTCTCATCCCACTCGCTCTATCTTCAAACTACTGGGGTAAGTTCTCCCTTTTCTTCTATTTCCTCCCCTATCTTTTCGCCAATATCGGCGCTTTCGGGGTGGCGATTGCCGTTTATCTCGGGAAAGGAAAAGAGGATTTGGAGGATTTCAAGGGACTGGCACATCGCTCTCCCTTCTCCGCCACCGCGATGACGCTCTTTCTTCTATCACTCATAGGTATACCGGGAACGGGGGGATTTGTGGGTAAGCTTTTTATATTCGCCACAGCGATAAGGGAAAATATGGGCTTGCTGGCGATAATCCTCCTTTTAAACAGCGTTGTATCCGCTTTTTACTATCTCAAGGTGGTGAGGGAAATGTTCCTGCGAACGGATGGAGGCGAGAATCTAAACGAACCATTCAGTCTGAAGCTCGCTCTCGGGCTTTGCTTAGCCTTCACCCTTCTTCTGATGTTCTATCCCCAGCCCTTCATCGCCCTGGTGCAGGCAAGCATTTCTCCGTTCTGAATTAAATATCTTCGCTTCATTTTCAAAATTTCGTTGGAAGATATTAGGCTCTATTTATCGCGAGAGAGCCTCTGTTCTTTTCAAGTCTCTTTTTAAGTAACGCACAGTGCTTTTAGCGACTCCCTCAATCCTCCTGTAGCTCTAATTCCAATATCTTTCTGAAAGCTTTCAATCAAAATTCATCCGCCTGCAGTTTTTGGAGAATTGTTTGCCCCCCGTGGTCGTTAGGAATAAGCGATAGAGGTTCCGTTTGGCAAATTAACTTGGATCATCTTGTCCTTGTAATTGTAAACATATGTCGTTGTCTGTCCGTTTTCTGTCTTTGAGACCATATTGCCGTTTCCATCGTAGGTAAATGTCGTTGCGCCAGCTTGAAGCAGTTTGTTTCCAGCATCATAAGTGTAGTTGGTCGTGACGCCATTGTGGGTCATTGAGAGACGATTTCCCACTCCATCGTAAGTATAGCTATAAAGTCCCTCCGATTGGATTGACCTCGCCTGTCAATCTGTAGATGGCGTCGTATGTATTGCTATAAGTTCCCTCGGGAGTTGTCATTGAGAGACGATTGCCAACCGCATCATAGGTATAGTTGGCATAAGTTATGAGCGTGCCATCTGACTTGTAATTCGCTATTCCCAATAGGAAGCCACGATTATTGTAAGAATATGTCGTATAAGTTCCATTTGATAGATTCTTCCTGATGAGCCTTGAATTTGCATCGTACTGGAATGTCGTCATCTCGCCATAGGGATTGACAATAGATACCAGACGCCCCAGGGCGTCATAAGAATAAGTTGTTTGACCACCAAAATAGTCGGTCATCAGGTTCTCTTTTCCTCTGCAGTTCCGAGTATAATTAATAAAGACCATTTGCCTGACAATCCCTCTGATCTTCTAACGGGTAAGAGAGGGCGATTTTGTACAATTTCACCATCTTTTGGGGAGGGGGTTTCTCAAACCCTTTCCCCCAATTATAGGTGGAAACATATAACATCCCGCCCTTCCATTGTATATCTCTAACCTGCTCCTGAGAAGGTATAGGCAATTCAAAACTCATTTTTTTAACTCTCTTCTCCTCGATAATCCAAAGATGAAGAGGAGCCCTCGAGTAACTGCTCCAAAACCAAACCGCTTTCTTATCTTCAGAATGCTTAGAGCCGGGCCAGGAATGCCCTCTCTGAAGAAAACTATGAATTAAGCGGTCTTCGTAAAATCTTTTACCCGTCTTCAAATCAATTATGGTTAAAAGATACTCCGCTTCTTCGAGAGGTTTTGCCCCTTTGATTATTAACTCCTTCCAAATGAGCAACTTACCCGAGTGGGGCTCAATCGATACCCAGGAAGGAAGCGTTCCTTGTCCTTGAAGAGAAGGGAAATTATACACCTTCTTTAATACCCTTTTCGAGAAGGATAGCTTGAAAACACCTTTGCCCTCCTTCCCTAACCATAGAGCGTTGCCTTTTTCGTCCCAACATATGTAAACAATTCCCGGAGGGGCGAAAAAACTTTCCACTTCCTTGCTATCTATTAACCTTTTTGTTTTTCCTTCGAGCTCCACTATACTCAAGGCGACTTTACCTTCTTCTAATTCTTTTGGCATAACTAAAGCATTTGAATAAGGGCTAAAGGCAGAGTCGATGCTTACCAACCGCACCGGATACCAGAACTGGAAAATCTGTGGAATAGAGCGAAGAGTTCCTTCTCTTAGATTGAGGAGAAGAGCCAAGCTATTAGAAGTGTTTTCTTTGAATCCACAGAGAAGGATTTTCTGACTATCGGGCGACCATTCGACCCTCCCCACAAAGCATTTAGAGGGTAAAGCAATGTCCTTCCATTTGTTCTCACCGTTGAGGTTGAGAATCCGAACATGACATTTAATTTCGCCTTGTTTACTCATAACATTATAAACTACGACGAGTTTCTCATTATCCGGGGAAATTAAAATATCCAGAGGGTCATCCTTACCCAGGGGGTCTTCTCCCGAGATGGCCCATCTCCATTCTTTCACAACCTTCACTTTAACCTTTGGGTTCTGAACGAGTATAAACAAGAGAACTACACCAAGCACCGCCATAGTAAGTAATATACCTATCCAAGTTCGCTTAATCACCCTTTTTATAGCGGATTTCAAGAGAGGAGTTCACTCCCTTCACAAGCTCGGGATAACGCAATTCGCCATTTAGAGCTACCAAAGCTAAGATTCCCCCTTATATGGCGTTGAAACCTACTCTTTAGTCCGTGGTACCGCTTGCTGCGTTTCTGTGACATAGAAGAGCTACTAAAGGTGAACTCACTTCTTGTGAAGTGTCTTCCATCGGCTTGACTATAGGAACCGATAGACAGCAAGAAATTTTCCAAACGGCTTTCAACTCCTCTCCTTATTGAGAGAGAATGTAGTACCAATTAGTGTTCCCATACGGATAATGATGCCTGTAAGCTCTGAACAAGCAGAGCTCCACAAACCCCGGCTCCAATTCCGGTTGCCAAAAATGATAGCCAGCCAATGTATGTGTCCATTCGTGCGCTATTGTAGAACCTATGGGACCACACAAGGATGGGTCTAATCCCTCTTTGCAAATGTGGGCTTCACATTTATGCTTTTTTCCCGAGGTAAGTGACCAACCGCAAACACGGCCCCAGCAGTGAGGGTGAGATTGTGAATGACACCATATTTTCCCATTTGCACAACATTCTTTAAGTTTATTGCGCCATTTGTCCCATCCCGGGCCGTGGCAGCAAGTATCTGTAACTGACTTAGGGATTATTGTATTGCAGAGGAAATCTACCTCCCACTTGACCCTTTGCGTGTTCTCCCCGCAACCTATAACTTGAACATCTTCCCCTTCGCGGTCGACAAGGATCGTAGGGTTATTTCCGCTATAATTGTAAAAATTACTCGGTTTTGCAGGATCCCTCGCCACAAACCTTCCAACAACCGAGTTATACCATCTTTGTGTCAAGAGATACATCCCAGCATCGCCATCTGCGTAATAGCCCAATTCTCCCACATAAAGATAAGGATTGGTAATAGTGCCAGAAGATTGGAGAATATTTCCCCAAGCATCGTATTTATAGCTGGATTGGATGTTTTGATTTACATCCGTCAGAGCTTTCGTTGAACCCAAGCCATCGTAATGATAGAAATATGAGCTTGAGCCTCGCCTTTGACTAATCAATCCTTGCCCTTGAGTATAATAAGCCAGGATATTTGTCCCTTGTGCTTCAATTATCAAATCATCGCCGTCAAAATAGTAGTCAATGGTCGTTCTGCCTGCAGTCTTGGAGACGCGCTTCCCTTCGTGGTCATAGGAATAATTCACCGTTCCTCCGCCTGGGAGGTTCACTTGAACCATCTTATCCTCATAATTGTAAACATATGTCGTTGTCTGCCCGTTCTCTGTCTTTGAGATCATATTGCCGTTTCCATCATAGGTGAAGGTCGTATTTCCCGCCTGCAATAGCTTGTTCCCCGCATCGTAAGTGTAGTTGGTCGTGACGCCATTGTGGGTCATCGTCAATCTATTTCCCACTCCGTCGTAAGTATAGCTATAAGTTCCTCCGATTGGATTGACCTCGCCTGTCAATCTGTAGATGGCATCGTAGGAATAGCTATAAGTTCCCTCGGGAGTTGTCATTGAGAGACGATTGCCAACTGCATCATAGGTATAGTTGGCATAAGTTATTAGCGTGCCATCTGACTTGTAATTCGCTATTCCCAATAAGAAGCCACGAGAATTATAGGAATAGGTCGTATAAGTTCCATTTGATAGGTTCTTCCTGATGAGCCTTGAATTAGCATCGTACTGGAATGTCGTCATTTCGCCATAGGGATTGACGATAGATACCAGACGCCCCAGGGCGTCATAGGTATAGTTAGTTTGACCGCCAAAATAGTCGGTCATCTGCGTTCGCCTTCCAGCGCTATCATAAGTATAGGATATATATCTTCCATTTGGCAAGGTCTTCTTTGTCAATCTGCCCACTGCGTCATATTCGTATGTTATGGTATTTCCCGTCCAGGTTATCTGATAGCCCGATTGGGTAGCCTGCCAGGTCAAATCGTATTCGGATATCAATCTGCCGACCGCATCGTAGTTGTAGCCGACGCCCGTTCCATTATCGTAGAGCTTATGCATCAATCTTCCCGCATTATCGTAATAGAAGTAGGTGTTCCAGCCCCTGCCATCCGTCTTCCGCTTCAATTTTCCATCTGCCCAATATTCGTAGGATTCCGTGGTTCCATCGGCATAGGAGATTTGGGTCAATCTATTGAGGGAATCGTAGGTGTAGTTGGTCTGATGACCGTTGGCATCGGTAACCCTTATGAGGTTGCCATTCGCATCGTATTGATATTGAGTTATATTGTTAAGCGCATCCTTCACTTGCACCAATCTCCCTAATGCATCGTAAATGATTAGAGAGAACGAGACTGATCAGATAGTGCCTCACTTCTTTCACCCTTAGTGTATTTTTTAATTTTATCACATTTTTAAATATTATGCAAGAGAATTTTATTGCATAGGAGCATTTTCAAATCTTATGCAAAAAGAGGGAGAACTTTCTTTATTAGATGTTGGCAGAAACCTTCAACAAGCAGAGGGCAGAGAGAACAGCTTCCTCCGCCGATATCTTCCCTTTACTCAAGAAAAATTCAACAACTTTTCTCTTTTCCACATCTAATCCTGATAGGTTCAGCGATTTAGCCAGCCTCTGGACGAACCTTTGATACTCCCCTTCCCCAAAATAGCGAATCGCCAGTCTGATGTCCAGCCTTGTCCTTCCCCCCTTCCTTTCAACTTCCCTTAAGATATTCTCCACCCTTTGATAAAGCTCAAGATGGTCAAGCGACAAAAAAGGATATATATTCAATCCGAGCAGTTTCCCCAATGAATACACCCATTGACGCCTGTAAAGGGGAGTCGCTATCCTTTCTCCTGCCTTCAGTATATCTTCCAGCGCTTCCTTCGCTCCTCTCTTGGTTAACAAGTAGCAGAGGAACGCCACTCGCTCCTCATCCCTTTCCTCCTCCAAAATCTTCCTCAGCTCTTCCGTGCCCATTTTCTCAAAATTTGGAAATTCTTCCCCATCAGGAGAAACCTCAGGCAATATCTCATCAACATTTATCGCTCCCAACTTCTTCAACACCTCAACGATGAGCTCATCGTTCCTTTTCTCCCTTCCCAAATATTTCCTAAGATTTTCCACTACGCTCTCGCCATCTATTTTCCCCAAAGCCACTATTGCCTCTCTCCTTACTTCCGGACTGGCATCCTCAAGAAGCCTGAAAAGATTGTCAACCGCAAGAGCTGAACGGAGCGCTCCCAGTCTTCTGATAGCCTTTATCTTTTCCTCCTCCGATCCGCTTGCCAGCATCCGCAATGCCCTGATTACCTCCAGTGGTCTTCGGGGCATAACATCCCTAACTAGTTGAAGGGGTGATTCCTCCGTCCTGCCTTCCTTGACTACTTTGAGGAATACAAGCGATAAAAGGCGAATTGTCGTTGAGATGAGAAAGAGAACCTTTATATTCGTTAACTCCAATAGAGGAAGCATTACATTGAAGTGCTTTAAAGCATTGACGATTAACCCACCTATAAATGGCGAGCTGGCTCCAGTGAGGGATATAAAAGCAGAGTGGATGCCTACATAGGACATCCTCTGTATGGGGGGCGAAAGGGCAAGGAGAAGATTGAACTGTGTCAGAGTTATTCCCGCCCATATTGCTCCCGCCACGATATTGACCGCATAGAGAAGTATCAGCGAGAAAAGAGGATGGCGTGGGTCCATAAGGATATAGAAAGCTGGTATAAAAGAGGCGAGAAAACTTGTAGAGAGAAGGATTGTCTTGTTGGGATATCTATCGGCAAGATAGCCAAACAGTGGCTGGGCAAGCAGACCAGCAATTCCCGAGGAGGTGCCTACAAGCACTATCGTCGTGTAGGAAAGGTGAAGATATTCCAGATTGAAAACCGAGAAGAATTGCCCGGGCATTATAACCCCGAAGTTCCAGAGAGCTATGAATAATGTGTAATGGAAAAAATTCTTGTCCTTTAATGGCAAGGAGAATTCCTTAAGTAGGTGGATATCCCTTCTTGGCTCCTTATAAGGCTCGGGCTGGAGGAAAATGATGATTATTTCCACTATGCAGAAGAAGATTGCGACGCTAAACACGAGGGGGAAGGCAACTTTCTTTGGCAATATGTCAACAACTTTGCCCATAATCAGGGAGACCGACATTCCTGCCAAACCCGCCCACATATTCCTACGGGAGAAATAACGCCCCCTTATATCATCGGGAACTACATCACCCAGCCAGCTGATATAGGGAGGATTGGTCATAGAGATGAGGAAATTGAAAAGCGTGAAACAAGAGAAGAAGACGAAAAGGGAATAGCCAGGAGCTTTATCCCAAAATGGCAGTAGTATTATGGGAATCCAAAGGATTACTGAGAGCGCATAAAAGAAGTTGGTGGAAAACTTCCTCGTCATTCTGGTGCTTTCCGCCCAGTAGGAAGCAAGCGGCTGGGCTATACCAGCAAGGACGGGAATTGTGCCCAGAAGTCCGATGTCAACATTGCTCGCTCCAAGATAAAGAGCGAAGCCAGTTATGAATACTCCTGCCCAGATATTGAAGGGTATTGAACCAATTACCCCCCCAATCATAAAGAGCTTTAAAGCCTTTACCCTATCTTGGTAGGTTAGTTCTTTTCTATTCCTCAATTTTTCTGACCAATTTGAAAATCTTCACTGCTATCTCCAAAATGGAGGGAAGTTCATATAGGGGAAGCATTGTAGCGGGGTCAGAAAGCCCTTTCTCGGGCTGGGGGTGAGTTTCAAGGAAGATAGCATCTATCCCCACAGCACAGGCAGCTCGCAAAAGATGGGGAGCCAACTCCCTATCACCACCCGACATTCCCTGACCCGCTCCCGGCATCTGCACGCTGTGAGTGGCATCAAAGACGATGGGATAGCCGAGTTTCCTCATAATCACCAGCCCACGGAAATCAACTACGAGGTTGTTATAGCCGAAGGAAGTTCCCCTCTCGCAGAGGAGAATTTGTCTGTTTCCCGTGCTTTCAATCTTCTCCACGACATATCGCATATCCCAGGGTGCGAGGAATTGCCCCTTCTTTACATTTACCGGTTTCCCCGTCCTCCCCGCTGATAGAAGAAGGTCGGTCTGTCGACAGAGGAAAGCGGGAATCTGGAGGGCATCAACGATTTCTCCCGCTATCTTTGCCTCCTCCGGGGAATGGACATCGGTCAAAACAGGCACGCCAACCTTCTCTCTGACATTCCTCAATATTTCCAAACCTTTCTCAAGCCCCGGACCCCTGAAAGAGCTTATTGAGGTTCTATTAGCCTTATCGTAGGAGGATTTGAAAACATAACCTATCCCCAGCCTGGCGCATTTTTCTTTCAGAAAGCTCGCCACTTCAAGGCAGAGTTCCTCGCTTTCAATAACGCAAGGACCGGCAATCAGGGCGAGCTCATCGCCACCAATTATGACATCGCCAATCCTCACTTGCATCCCAATAGCTTCCTCACCCTTTCCAAATCCTCTGTAGTATCAACACCCACAGGGCTATAATCCACGAGGACGATTTTTATCCTATATCCGTGTTCCAGAGTTCTAAGTTGTTCAAGTGATTCCGTCAATTCAAGGGGGGTCTGGGGGAAGGAAACGAATTTCAAGAGGAATTCCTTTCTGTAGCCGTATATTCCGATGTGGCGATAGGTGGGAGCGAGGGGATTGCGAATGAATGGGATAGGAGAACGGGAGAAGTAAAGGGCTATGTTATTGCGGTCAAGGACGACCTTGACGACGCTCGGGTTGCTCCTTTCCTCTTCGTTCGCCAAGGTTGCCGCTGATGTCATCGGAATTTCGGGTGGTGCCTCAGCGAGCGCTTCCGCCACTTTATCAATTACCTCGGGAGGAATAAGTGGCTCATCTCCTTGGATATTTATCACAAACTGACAATCCATTTTCTCAACGACCTCGGCGCAACGGTCTGTTCCCGAGGGA
The DNA here is from genome assembly GCA_014360465.1 of bacterium. GTDB lineage: Bacteria > Armatimonadota > JACIXR01 > JACIXR01 > JACIXR01 > JACIXR01. Next base: position 5,256 of record JACIXQ010000051.1, on the reverse strand, counting down.
TGAAAAGGGGAGGTCATTACCGCTTTGCCTCCGAAAGCTTCCACCGCCTTGAAAATCCTCTCGTCATCCGTTGCCACAAACACCTCGTCAAGCCGTCTTGCTTTTTTAGCTTGTTCGTAAACATACTGAATTAGAGGCTTTCCACAGATATCGGCGAGGGGTTTGCCAGGAAGCCTCGTGGAAGCGTATCTTGCTGGTATTATCCCTATCGTCTTCATTTTTCGCAAAACCTTTCCAATATGGTCTCTATTATATTCGTTGTTGATTTGCCCTCAACAGCTTGTGCGATGTGAACTTCGCCGCCGAGGGAGCGGACGAGCTCCGCCTCGGGAAGTTCATCTGGGGCTGAATAGTCGCCTCCCTTGATGTGGACATCGGGCTTGACAATCTTTATCAGTTCATCAGGAACGAGTTCATTAAAGATGACGACGAAATCCACCATATTGAGGGAGGCAAGTATCTCCGCCCTCTCTTCCTCTGGCAAAATGGGGCGTTTATCTCCCTTGATTTTCCTCACAGATTCGTCGCTATTCAAACCAACGATAAGGACATCTCCCTTGCTTTTCGCTTCCCTCAGATAGCGAATGTGTCCGAGATGGATTATATCAAAACAACCATTAGTGAAGGCAATTTTCTTACCTTGCCTCCTCAATTCCTCAACAACTCTCTTTAGTTCCTCTCTTTGCAAAACTCTGCCCATCTTAAGTTTCCTGGGGCAATTCCTCCACGATTTGGAGCATCTCCTGAGGGGAAGGCTGTGCAGTGCCGAGCTTCCTGACAACCACAGCTGCCGCTATGCTCGCAGTTTCCATAGCTTCTTTCAAGGAGGCACCAACTTTAAGGCTCAAGGCGAGGGAAGCTATGACTGTATCTCCCGCTCCTGTAACATCGTGAACCTCGGTTGCCAGGGCAGGTATGTGGATTTTTTCGCCCCGGCGGTAGAGCGTCATCCCCTTTTCCCCCTGGGTTATTAGAACCCCTTCCGCATCTAATTTTACAAGAAGGTGTGTGCCCACTTCATCCAAAGGCAAGCTTTCCGTGGCATCGCCAACGGCGTAGCGTGCTTCCTTCTCATTGGGGCAAAGAAGGTAGCATTGTTTGAAAAGCATAATATTCTGGGGCTTGGGGTCAACTATTAAAAGGGAACTTCTCTCCTTGCTTTTCTCAACAAGCAATCCAGCTACATCGGGATGAAAAAAGCCCTTGTTGTAATCGGAGGCAACGATGACCGAATTGTCCGTTATCATTTCGGAGATAACGCCCTTTACTTTCTCCAGGACCTCTCCCGAGATTGGGCTTCTTCTCTCCCTGTCTATCCTCACCACCTGCTGAGTATGGGCGATAATCCTGTTCTTACAGGTAGTGGGGCGGGATTGGTCCACGATGATACCCTCAATATGGATTTTTCTCTTCACCAATTCCTCAAGGAGGAAGCGCCCATATTCGTCATCGCCTATAACCCCCACCAGCCTGCAATGTCCTCCAAGGGCAGTTATATTTGCGGCGGTGTTGGCGGCACCTCCCGGGGTAAAGAAGCGATGCTCAATCTCCACGATGGGAACGGGTGCCTCGGGCGATATCCTGTTGACCCTGCCGATGTTGTATTCGTCAAGGATTAAATCACCGAGGACTATTATCTCCTTTCCCTTAAAGCTATCCAGTATTTGCTTTAATCGTTCTTTTTTCATTTTTTCTCTCCGAAATGTTCATCTATCATCTCACAGAAGAGATGTCCAATCATTAGGTGCATAGTCTGGATGATGGGAGTGGTATAAGAAGGAACGACGAAGGAAATATCCGCTTCCTTGGCCAGTTGTCCGCCATCACCACCGCTAAAGGCAATAGTAAAGGCTCTTTTCTTTTTGGCTATTTTTATTCCCTCAATCACGCTTTTTGATTTTCCACTTGTGGAAATCCCTATAACAACATCCTTACTTTTGGTAAGGGCTTCAACCTGTCTTGAAAAGACTATATCAAAGGAGTAGTCATTGGAGATAGCAGTAAGGGTGGAAGTGTTAGTGGTAAGGGCGACAGCGGGAAGGGGCTGTCTTTCTCGCTTGAACCTACCAACGAGTTCGGCAGCTATATGTTGGGCATCAGCGGCGGAGCCGCCGCAACCGAAAAGGAGAAGCTTTCCTCCCTTTTCCAGGGATTGGATTATTCTCCCGGCACAATCGTTGATTTTCCCCTCTTGGTCTTTAAGCCAATCGAGGAGAAAACGGAGTTGTTCCAAATAAATATCAAGGATGCTTTGAGCGTTCATATTTATCTTAATTACATTTTAGAGGTTTTTTGAGAGGTTTCAATAGCCCGCTCTTCCTCAAAAATAATTTACTCGCAAAGGAACAGTTTCGTCAATTTACTTAATGATTTATGTGCAATTTTATGCTTGTCATGCTCTTATATCGCACGGCTCTTTGATAAAGAAGGGTATAAAGTTTAGGCGTTCTCGTCCCTATCGCAAGAACGATGTCGCTGACGGATTGAAATGCTTGAAAACCAATAAACAAAAACTTTCAAAGCAATTTTTTTGAGGAAATACTTATTCGTTATAATTATTTTCTATGAAGCCCCTTTTCGTGGAAGTCGCACAAAGGTCACCATATTATCTTCTTGACAGTCTGGGTATCATTGATTGGGTGATATCACGAAGGAAATCGGATGGCAATTTACCCCTTTATATTCCCTCCTATCATCGCTTCTCAGAAGTAAAGGAGACGATTCCCACAATCCCTCGTTCAATCAGCCAAAAGGCTTTCAAGGAACAAATGGAATATATAAGTAGGAACTTTGAACCGGTTCCCTTAAGCCTAATCGCATTCTGTATCCACAAAAGGGAACCATTCCCTAAAAACTGCATAACCATAACCATAGATGATGGCTATAAGGACAACTATCTATATGCATTTCCGATATTAAAAAGTTTAGGGATTCCCGCCACAATCTTTCTCACCACATCCTATATTGATGGTGTTAAGACCCCCTGGGAAGCAAAAATAACATTTGCTATAAAAAATACATCTTTGAGAGAAATAAATCTCAAGGGGATTGGCAGATTCCATTTAGGAGATGAAAAGAAGAGATATTTGGCAGCCAAGATGATAGTCAAAAGGCTCAAGAAATTCACTGATAGGCAAAAGAATAGGCTTGTTGAGGAATTGATAAGGATTTGTAAAGTTAATGTTCCGCCTGAGCTTGGCAAAGAGCTTATGCTTTCCTGGGAGGAGGTAAGGGAAATGAGCGAAAATGGTATAGAGTTCGGCGCTCACTCGCTAACACATCCGATATTAACCAATATGCCCTTAAAGGATGCAAGAGAAGAGATAGTGCTATCAAAACGACAAATAGAGGAGAATTTGGGTAACCCCCCCTTGGCTTTCGCCTATCCAAATGGGGATTTCAACGAGGAAATAGTGCGGATTGTTCGAGAAGCGGGCTTTCTATGTGCCGTCACCACAATGATAGAGGAAGTCAAACCCTGGTCTAACCCCTATAAAATTGGGAGGGTGTTTGGAATGGACGAGGATATGCATAGGTTTAAAGCGATAATATCCGGTATATATTATAAGATAAACAACCTGTGGGGACTCATTCGTTAAGGAGTGATAAGAGTTCCCTCCGAATCAATTCTCCCACTAAGCTAGGAGAAAACTGCAGGGCAACTTCTCTACAACGCTCCCTGACCCAACTGGGCAGTTCCCCCGCTTTCAATAAAGCCTCACAGAGCGCTTCCTCATCGTTCTCCCTCACGACAAATCCCTGGACGCCATTTTCAATATATTCGCTTGTTACTACAATCGGCGTTATTATGATGGGTGTGCCACAAGCTAATGCTTCTAAGGTTACCATAGACACACCCTCATAAAGTGAGGGTAAAGCAAAAACATCAGCTGAGTTATAGTAAAGGGGCAATTTCTCATTCGGTACCCTACCCATAAATAGAACATCCTTCTCCAAATCCAAAATTCTTACTTTTCTTTTCAGGAATTCCTCTAATGTTCCTTTGCCAATATAAATTAGTATACTTTGGGGAAGTTGCTTCTTCATCTTTGCGAAGGCTTGCAGGAGAATTTGGGGAGATTTAAGGGGGTCTAAACCACCGATAAAAAGAACTATAAAAGCATCACGAGGCAAACCGAGAATTTCCCTCGCTTTGTTTCTCTCCATAGGTCTGAATCTCTCGGTATCGATGGTTAAAGGGAAATACACCAGCTTAGCCCCTATCACTGGTTTCTTTTCGTTAAAATAGCGAATCTGCGCCTTCTGAGCACTAACGAATATTTTGTCTAAGAGGCTGATATGCTTTTTTAACAGCCACAGATTGAAGTGTCCTCGCAAGGAATTCATAAAGGGGGAATGTATGTACCTCCAACATTTAATTAGGGGAGGATAACGCAAAGCGAGCATCTCCTTGAAACAACCGTGAATGTGGAGAACCATTGGCTTGGAGAGTTTAGTTAATGGAAGAAAATCTATCTCGTGGAGATACACAATGTCGGGTTCTACTTGCCTGATTTCCTCTAAAGAAAGTTTTAAAGCGAAAAAGGAGTCAAATGGTCTCATTATAGGGAAACGAAGTTTTCTGTAAGGGTCAAAAAAGGGGAAAATTTTTCCATCTATCTTTTTCTCCTCCCACCCTACTTTCTCTCCTTTTTGTTTGCCTATTAGGTAGATTTCCATATATTCGCTCAAATAAAGGGCTATTTCCCGGGAAAAATGGAGTGCACCTTTTGACGGCTCGTTGATGTAGTCTCCCCTCATTGCCATCAAAAGCTTTGGCTTTTTCATAATCTGTTGACCTCCTCCAAAAGTCGTCTCGCTTCTAACTCTATTTCCTCTGCAGAAATCGTCTCAATACAAATAGGTTTTTGACACTTCTTCTTGCCCCAGCAAGGACCACAGGCTGGTGGCTTGAATATTAACCTGACATATTTACCCAGGGGAGCCGTCCTTTTGGGGTCGGTAGCTCCATAAAGACCTATTGTCGGCACTCCGAGGGAAGCGGCGATATGGGTTAGCCCGCTATCCTGTCCGATAAACAAGGAAGAGGATTTAAGGAGAGTCGAAGATTCTCTCAAGGAAATTTTTCCTGATAGATTATATACATTTGGAAACTCCTTAGCTAAAGAATCGCCAAAAGGTCGGAACTCTTTCCCTCCCAAAAGGATAATTTTTCCGCTGTCCTTCAGGCTTTCCAGCAGGCTTTTCAGTGTCGGAAGGTGCCACCTTTTGAATGGCGTGCTTCCGCCAAGCAAA
>JACIXQ010000050.1 GCA_014360465.1 bacterium | reverse complement strand
AGGGAAGCGGATAGGCAAGACCGCAGGCGGTATAACCACAGACTACTACTTTGACGGTGATGATTTGATAATAGAAGCACAAGGGACAAATATCCTGGCATATTATACTCAAGGGCAAGGATTGATTAGTCAAAGGCGAGGCTCAAGCTCATATTTCTATCATTACGATGGCTTGGGTTCAACGAAAGCTTTGAGCGATGCAAATCAGAACATCCAATCCAGCTATAAATATGATGCTTGGGGCAATATTCTCCAATCTTCTGGCACAATCACAAATCCCTATCTCTATGTAGGAGAATTGGGCTACTAGGCAGATGGTGATACTGGGATGTATTTGTTGACACAGAGATGGTATAGTTCTGTTGTAGGAAGGTTTGTGGTGAGGGATCCGGTGAAGGAAGAAGAAAATATGTACACATATGTTCGAGCCGCACCAACAAATCAAGGAGATCCGCAAGGCTTGCAAGCCAACTGCTGTTTTTTGAAAAATTGCGTAAATACTCCAGTAGACCAGAATACTTTGAAAACAGTATGGAAGTGCTTGTGGAATTGCCAGTCCAAAGCTTCGGCAGGTTTCGGAAATTGGGCAAAATGTATAGCGAGATGCGTTGGTAGAGAATTTCTCCCGGATCTGGTTGCTACACTTATTTGTTGTTATGTATATTGGTATAACTATAGTGATATTACAGCGGGATATAATAATCCCTGCTTACACCCCGATGTTCATACACGCGAAGATAGATGGGCTACCTGCTGTGATTTCTCATATCAGTGTAAATGCAAAATACTCGCTGCGTTTGAAGGGGGCTCTTGGTTGAAATCCGTTTTGGCATTACAAAAGTGTGACACGGAGTATAAAAATTGCCTTGCCAGTCCTTTTTGCTATCCGCTCAAGTGAGGAGGAGCTATTATGAAAATTCTAAAGATGTTTTTATTTTTGATTAGCGGGTTTTATACAAGCTTTTTCCTTCAAACAAGCGACAAGAATACGATTCCGATGCGGGGCTATACCTCTATAAAAGCTAATGATATAGGAGTGATTAGTTTCATTAAATGTTCTCCAACCAATGGAAAAATAGCCTTCACCGCATACAGGGGAAATATATGTTCTCTCTTTGTGTTCGACCTCTCCGAGAAGAAGGTGCAAAAGTTGGTAGATGGCGTTAGAGCACCCATCAATTGGACAATTGATGGGGAAGGGATAATTTATCAAGGACAAGACTTGAAGGCGAGCTATCTTTACGACATAAAAAATGCCTCCTCAAAATTGATAGTGAAAAATGGTAAGTATTTAAAATTTTCACCCTCGGGATTGGTGTATGCTTATGTGCCTAGGAGTGAAAAATTAGAGAATAGCCTGGGATTGATGATTGTTAACAAAACTAACGGAAAGAGCGAAAGGTTTTTCAAAAAACTATTGATTATGGATTACAATTGGTCACCTCTTGAGAAATATGTCGCCGCAATTGGGCTACCCTCAGAAAGTTCTTCAGCTTGGGAGCTCGCTGCTTTCCGAAGTGTGGTGATAGCTAATATAAAAACTAAAAAAGAAATTGTAGTGGATGCCCACGCCGTTCCCAGTGTTAGTGCCCCTCCCGTTTTTCTAACCCCTGACAAATTAATCTATCCCTTTGTTGAGGTTAAAGGGAACTTCATACCACCCCCTCCCCCTGAACAAGAAGCAGTTAAATCGATTTGGGGTGTAAAACTATATGAAATTGCTACTGGACGGTCGAAAACTGTGTTGGAGAGGGCTTCGGGTAGCGTGATAGCGCCTTCAGGACTCCTTTTGTCAACCGATGGTAAGAAAATAGCGATTGTGCTTCCTGAAGGTATTCACTCTCGCATTCTGATATGTGATACCGATAAATTCCAAATTATTAAGGAAATATTGGCAGACTACAATGAGGCTCCTATGGATTGGTGCCCCTCTGGTAAAGAGATAGTTTATGTTAAGGATAATCATTTATGGATTATTCCTATTTATGGGGAAAAAGCAAAACTTCTATACTGATGATATCTGAAGATGAGAGAGACAATAAAAGACTACAACTCTGTGGTGAACGATACGCTTATCTGTAACCAGGGATGTTCACATCCCAACGATGTATCATACTTGTGGCAACATCGCCTGTTCATTCGGTACAATCACCAGTCTCATCTATACACTCAAGAGCTTTGCTACTACGCAGATGGTGATGCAGGGATGTATCTCTTGACACAGAGATGGTATAGCTCGGTTTTAGGAAGGTTTATAGGTAAAGACCGTTTGAAAAACGAATTACACCTTTACCTGTATGTCGGAAACAATCCTTTGCTTGTTTCCGACCCATTGGGTTTACAGCACTGGTACTGTCAAGGCCCCACATGTTGGATTTATCAATGTTTAGGGGGACCTCCTACTCAGCGGTTCACGGATAAAGCTTGGCAAGTATTCCAAAAATGTTTGGGTAATTGTTATCTCACTATCTTCAAGGGAAGCAAAGAATTCGCTAAGTGTATGAAAAATTGTGTGGGGAAAAACATAAAAGGTGAGCTCCTCGATTTGGCAGCTCAGCTCGCTTGTTTTGCTTATCACTATTACGCTCATATCCCTACGCAACACAGCTACATCAACCCTTGTTTAAATCCTTATTCTAGGTCTTCTAATCCTGGTTATTCTACCGATGCGTGCCAGGAGTGCTGCGATTTTCCATATTGCAAATGTCTCATCACTTCTCACCCCCGGAAATGGGGAAAGTGCTACACAGAACAACAGAAATGTTATTTATGCTGTCCATAAAGGAGGGAGATTATGCTGGGTAGGAAATTATACAACTTTTTATTGGCGATTTCTCTCCTGGCATTTATTAGTGGCTTCTTAACCGGGTTTTCAACAGAGGGAGGCGAACTTAAAAACAAGGTATTACCGAGTGCCGCTTATGGAATAGATGATAAAAAAAGAGAACTCCTTTCTTTGGATGTCGGTCTAACCAGTTCATATCAATTAAGAAAGGTAAGATTTTCTCCAAATGGGGAAACTTTAGCCTTGGAAGCTTTCTCCGGAGGGAGTGATAAATTATATTTATTAAACTTGCGGGATAAAAAAATAGATGAATTGATATCGCTAGAGAAAGATTTCTATTTCAAAGATTTCTCCTGGATACCAAACACGCAAAAAATTTGCTTCGTGAAAATGAGATGTCACTCCTTTCCAAGTGAAGGAAAAGAAGGGGATAATCTGAACCAATTCGATGTGTATACAGTAGATATCCCCACAAGAGCGTGTACTTTAATTGTTGAGAAAGCCACTCTGTTCCAACCCTCGCCAGATGGTTCTTCCTTTTGCTATATTCCTATAGGGGAAGGGATGAGAAAAGGAATTGTATATCAAAGGTGGGATAACCCCAAGAGTAAAAGGAGATTTTTTTTTGAACTGGGGTGTATTATCATTCAATTGGTCTCCTGACGGGAAGTATATAGGTGCTTTATTAGTTGCTTTTGAAGACAAAGCAAGAATTGCAATAGCAGATGTGGGGAAGACAAAAGCGAGAATAATAGACAGCGTCCCGTGGTTTGCACCACTCATCCCCCCATATTTTCTTACTCCCGAGGAGCTAATTTACTTTAAAAAAGAACTGGTTCCTGCCACAAGTCCGGCACATACTAAATCCAAGGTTCCGCCTAAATTCAATGTTCCACAACCTCAGGGACCACCGGGTCCACTACCTAAACCACCGGGGCCATTACCTAAAATTATACAACGTCTTGTTTTGTTTAATATTCATACAGGCAAAAAGTCTATACTTTGGGAAACATCTTCTGGGCAAACTACATATGAATATATACTCGCCTTCAAACCTTCGCCAAACGGAAAGTACATAGCTTTGGTTCTCCGGGAAAGCGAAACCACCATTAAGATACAGATATTGAAAATTAGCCAAAATAAGTGTAAGATGTTAGAAGAGTTGCACGGTGGTGAAAGTAGATATGCATATATAGATTGGCATCCCTCTGGAAACGAACTCGTCGTCGCAACTGATAGGCACTTGTATTTATTCTCAGTCGAGGGTAAGAAAGCAGAGTTATTATGAGCGACTATTTTGGCGGTCAAATAACTTATACTTATGACGCTTTGGGGCGTCTGGTATCTATTGTCAATCCCTATGGCGAGATGACGACATTCCAGTACGATGCAAATTCAAGGCTCATTATGAAGAACCTACCAAATGGAACTTTGATAACCTACGCCACCTATACCTACGATACAGTGGACAACATCTTCCAATCCTCTGGCTCTGTGCCAAATCTCTATCTCTATGTAGGAGAATTGGGCTATTATGGAGATTCAGGGATGTATCTTTTGACACAAAGGTGGTATAGCTCGGTTGTAGGAAGGTTTGTGGTGAGGGATCTCTACTTTTATGGGGACCAATGCCTTTATACATACTCTGCTAATTGCCCCACAGTTTTCGTAGATCCTAATGGCATGTTTTATGGGCCCTGGGTATGTTTAGGGTGCGCGGCTAGCCTTGGCAGTTCATTTTAGGAATTGTAATTGGGTGCGCAACAGGATGCAAAGGAGCACCCGATTGGCTTTCCTGTTTCAAAGGATGTTTAGCTGATGAACTCCCGGGCATTATTCCACCAAGTAGTATAAAGGAACTCCAAGACCTTATTGATAAAGCAAAAGAAAACGGGCCCCTCCTCTGCAGCAGAGTAGTTACTCACGGTTTATGTTTTGGTTGGATGGTTTGGCTTCTTAAAAAGTTTGGTGACTACCTCGATCGTGAACCACCTAAGCCAATGCCCCGTCCCAAGCCGAGACCACGACCTAAACCGCCAAAGCCACAACCTAAGCCTAAAACTTCGCCTAAACAAAGGATTCATCTTCTTATTTCTAATCCTTCAGGGTAAAAGGGATGTGGAGGTGTGTATAGATGTTGGAATATTTAAAAGATATCTTTCGCTTTAATAGCGACTACCCAGGCGTTATGCTGGTTATTGCAGCGCTCTATTTTGGGCTTCGGGGATGTAAGAAAACCCCTTCTGGTAATTGGGAGATTAACCAACCATTAGCTCCTTTCTTTTTTCTATCAGCAATATTTGGGCTAATTTGCGACTTTTCGCTAAGGGTATCTTCTACGCTTTCTTCCATTTTTGTAAAAATGGGAATTGACACCCTTTATAGCATACCCGTTTTCTGGTTTATTTTTGGCCTTTGCTTTCTCCTCTTGGCTTTTATCCCGCGAAATTTTATAAATACTTTTCTCCATCCTGCCCAGTTCTTTATAAAAGCAGGTTTTTCCTGGAAGAATGTAGGCGATTTTTTGGATAGTGATATAAAAATAGAGAAAGGGAAGGTAATAGTAAATGGAACTCCATGGCAAGTAGAAACTTCTCCCCATATGCTCCTTGGGAAAATGGGGCACCAAATAGTAATTTTGTCTCTTCTACAACCTTTTGGCATAAGGGTTGCCGAGCAACTCGGGGTTTCGATTTTTTGCTCGTGGCCAAGCTTTTTCCTCTTCTTTCTCCCACTTATAAAGTGCTTGTTTTATACAATACCTTTCATGGTATTGTCTTTCTACCTTGTGGTAGCGAGCCCTTATCTCCTGTTGTCTGAAACTAAATTGAGAAGCAAATGAATATTGTATCATGACAAAAATTTAATGGACCTTGGTATCTAATTATAATAATAAAAGTAAAGAGAGGAAATGGATTTGCCTAACTTTATACAAGGACAAATGCTGGTAAGCAGAAGAAGAAACAACTTGTCCTACTTCTATCACTACGACGGTCTCGGCTCAACGAAAGCTTTGAGCGATGGAAATCAAAACATCCAAGCAAGCTATATCTTCGATGCTTGGGGAAATGTTTTACAGAGTAGTGGAACTATTGTAAATAATTATATGTATCTGGGTATGTTAAGTTTATATGGTGAAAGAGACATAGGAGAGGCTATTACTTATTTATTTTTTCCTCCTACCTTGATGGATACAAGCTTTATAAGTCCCGCTTTAGGGTATATTTACAATAAGCAGAGAAAACCTCTTAAGCCTCCTATGCCCCCGGATTGGCCTTGGGGAGACTATGGCAAATGGGATCAAACATGTGACCCCCATAGGATACCCATCTTTGAAGAACCAACTAATTGTCAGCAAAAAGCGTGGAATGTGTATATTAAGTGCTTGCGAGGAAAGTACGAGCGCTGCGGTGACTTTTGCTCAAAATATGCTGGTACAACGCCCATAGGTGAAATACCATCTGCTTGTCCTATGCCTTCTCCCCCATCGCATTTCCCCCCTGGTCCACCGCCCGGACTTGTGCCTTCTCCCCATAATCCGATAGAACAGTTCTCTGAGGAACTTCATAGAATGATGCTATATCAACGTTGCTTGTACTTCTGCGTAAATACAGCAGGTACTTATAAACCTACGGAAGGATTGGAGCTTGGTAACCTCCCTAATTGTATTGCTAAAGCTAGGGAAGAATACTTAAAATGTTGCAAAAGAAGACAATGAACAACAATTTTAAAATATTGAAACCCTCCACAGTTCGTTGGATTGGGGTAGTGGTAATATGCATAAGTATCCTCCTGGGAACAGCTGAGAAAAACAAGGATATAGAAGAGATAATTATTAGGCAAGAAAAATTAACACCATTACTTTTGCAAAAGCTCATTAGCGCTCTCAAGGGGCAATATCCTCTTTTCTCTTTTCTTAAAAATAACGCGGTGATAGCTGATGGCAGGTATAAACAAGGCAACCTTCGTTCCCTTCTTATCCTTTCTCCCCAAGAGACGGGAAAAGTGCTCTGGCTAAATAGTGACATTAGCTGGTTAGCCTGTTCGCCGGGTGGGAGATATATAGCTTATCCCGAAGCAAGCGATAAAGAAAGGGTTTGGGTCTTGGATTTGGAAACAAACAGAGCAAAACCTTTGGCGTCAGCGATTTTGGAGGGCAAGATTCTTTCCTACCCCAGACCTTGGTTCGTAGATGACTCCCATCTTATCATAGAAAGGGGAGACAAAAAAACATGGGAAGAGTATTGGAGAAAAGCTGATTTAACCCCCCTTGAAAACTTGCCTCCTAAATACTTGAGTAAGAAAGAACTTGAGCAATATTACAAATTATCGGATCTTTTTCTTAAAGGTGGATTGACACCCCAGCAGGCGCAAGAATTAGATCGTCTTGTAAGGGAGATGGCAAAACGAATGAGCGAAGGGGAGCGACAAAAATTGACAGAGCAATACGAATTCCTTAAGAAAGTATGGTCTAGCTATGACATAGTGGTAGTAAACATACACACTAACAAAGAGCAACTACTCATTAAAGGTGAAGAACAAATCATCGGTATTTCTCAGGATAGAAAAGGGCTTTATGTTGAAGATAAGCTTAGCAAAAAAATATTCAAGATAGAGATAGATAAACCTACCGAAAAGAAGGAACTTCTTCATCAAGGCTATCCGGGGTTGCGGATAAGAAGTGAAGAACCGTTAAGGTTTGGGTTCATTTATCCCCCCTTGCAATATTTTTGGATTACTTATCCTCTTGCGGTTTATAAATGTTATTGCTATGAAATGCGGGATAAAGACCCTGTTCTCTTGAGGACAATAAATTGTGGTGATAGCAAATTCCCTCCCGATTCTCATATTTCAGTGTCGCCTCAGGGAAACTTTTCAATTTCCTATGGCAAGAAGGGGCTTTTCCTAAAAGATTTAAACAATGGCAAGGTGAAGAAAATCACGAATGAACCTGTTTACGGTTTCAAATGGAGTGAAGATGATAGTAGGTTGGCTTATGTTGTAAGAGGGAGGAAATGTTATGAGATTTGGCTCTTTGACACTTCAACGAGCCTGAACCAAAGGATATTTCCTTAAAAATAGAGACTTTTATCACACGATTAAAATGGGAGGTGCTAACTTCCATAATTATGTCAGACTGATTTCAAATTATGCTGCCCCAGGAATGACCACAGGCGGAACGACCATCGACCTTTACTATGATGGCGAAGATATTATAATAGAAGCATAGGGAGCGAGAATAATGGCTTATTATACCCAAGGGCAAGGTTTGATTAGCCAAAGGCGAAACAACGCTTCTTATTTCTATCACTACGATTCTCTCGGCTCTACCAAAACTTTGAGCGATGCAAATCAAAACATTCAATCCAGCTATGTCCGTCTTGGCAAAAGGATGTGTAATTTTAAAAGTTGAGAGTTTTTTCAAAGACTTATTCTGGATGGCTTCCGTTTAAAGGGTGGCAAGAATACTTTTTATATAATCGTTAAATTATCCAGCTCATACCGAAAATATAAAAAGATGAGGTGGAATAAATGAGAAAGCTTTACTTTCTGCCCTTTTGGGTTGTGCTGAGCGTGAATATCGCTTATGCTAAAAGACCAATTCTTTTGGGAGGACCTCGGGAACTTTTACAGTGGTTTTCTTGGGGAGTTAGTCCCATTGGAAGCTCAATGCTGTCAATATTCCTGGGATTTTTCGGTAGTATCGTTGTCGCTATCGCTTTGAAATTGAAAGGTGTTTCCTTGAAGGGATTTGCTAAGTGTCTCGTTCTTTCTATGTTCTCTTGTATCTTGCCAGGATTAGTATACTTATTAGCACTTTGTTTAGGAGCCTATTACGAGAGCAAAACTTCTTCACCATTCTTGTTTGACTTTGTAACGAACTATTATCCCTCTGCCTTACTTTTAGGAATGTTGGGTGCTTTTATTAGGGGTCTCTACGCTTTCCGTGGAGGTTTAGGTCTTCGTAAAGCTATTAGATACGGAATAGCTTATTGGGTCATTATCTTTTTCATTCTCATAGTGGTTCTCTATATTATGAACCCTGCTGAGTTGGAAAGCCTCGGTTCGGGTTTGTTGTTATTTGCTATATTGCCAGCAAGTGTTGGTGGTTTGCTAAATGGGATTTACCATTTCAGCAAATTTTCTAACTTTCACCGAGCACTAAAAGAAGGATTATGGTTCTTCGCTCTTATATGGATAGGAATAATAGGGGCATTTTATAGGGAGAAAGTGGAGATAGCAGCTGATACTTTCAGCGCCTATCGGTCATTTCTCGTGCCACTTTGCACGCTATTCGTATTTTTCCTTGTCTCCCAACTGTATCTTAATCCGAATTTTTTCACAAATACATCAAAAGATGGGTAAATCGGTTTTTTAGGAAACACCAGCCCCGAAAGCTGATATTTTTAGCGTTGCGTTTAGGATAGGATTAAAATAAGAAGAGGTGAAGATTTATGTTGCGAAGGATACTGATTGTATTACTTTTTTCCCTTTCATCTATTTTCCCTTTTACTTTCGGGGAGGAATATCCTATCTCGCCCTATGTAGACCCCTCTATGCTTGATGTTCCCTGGCCAGCTCATAGCTTTTACAAAATCCCCTGGCGTGCTTACCTTGAAACTAAAAGTGGATACGATTTTCTTCAGGGAATAGGGGTAAATTACAATCTGCCGGAAAAGGATGAGCTGGCTATTCGCCTTCTCGCGGAGGCTGGATTTAAGACATTTCGCATAGAGATAGGTTGGTCAGAGGTTAACTGGGAGGAGACGGGATTCAATAACGAGGAGCGTCTATTGAGAATCCTTTCCCTCTGCCGAAAATACGGAATCCGCCCCACAATCCTCCTCAACGCACATCATGGTGTCCCCTGTCCTACGAAATTCTTTCAAACCAAACTCCTTTCCGATGCTCCTCGTGGTAGCAGGAGCGTGCGTCTCGCCAGGGTTGATGATATCGTTCCCAAAAGGAGTGGGCTATCAAATCTCACCGATTACTGGGCAGGGGAAGTAATAATCACAGATGTTGATAAATCCACAGGCGAATGCCAACTTAGCAAGCCCCTTCCTAAAGATTTGAAAGCAGGAGACGATGTCCTCATCGCTACTTTGAAATATCTCCCTCTTCATCCCGTGGGAACCGCTGAGTTTGAGGAGACGGCGAAAGGCTGGGTGAAATATTCACTTATGGTTTGTGAGCTGGTTAGTAAAGCTGGAATAGATTCCTTTGATATTGAGATATGGAACGAGCTGACATTCGGTTCAAATTTCCTTGAAAGGGGAATAAACAACTACTATGACCCGCCAATCGTTGAGTTCAAAACCGATTTTCTCCATCCCGGTGGGCACGCCTGGGAGCTAGCGAGGAGAACGATATCTGCGATAAAGGAAAAATATCCAAAAGCCCGTTGTATCTGGGGATTCTCTAACACGACCTTTTTCCACTGCCCAATTGAGGAACTTCCCCCTATGACCGATGGACAGAGCTATCATCCCTACGGAACGGGAACGAGGAGGTTCCCCGAGCAGGAACAATACAGGGATAAACCTGAGCTGAATATAGATGGCTTTTCTCCTACTTTCATTATGAGGATGCCGGAGGGATGGGCGCATACATTCCTTCAGACGGAAAGTCTCATCCGTTTGATAAATCCAACCTCCCGCCTTCGCCATCCGCCCCAGACCGAACGCTTCTATCATTACATAACCGAGCATGGGGTAGTACCGCCAGAATGCGATGTCCACGATGAGGAATCAGCTTGGCTTCTCAAGGCGAAGACGGTTCTTCGTTCATTCTGTTTCTGGCTTAACAAGGGGATAGATGTCATGCATTACTTTTGTGCCTATGACCAGAATCCCCTGGGTATGGGGCTCCTCCCTCCAAGGCTTTTTGCCCTTCCTTCCGATGCCAAGTTTGAGAAGGTGGCAACTCTCCCGCTAAAGGCATTGAGGAATCTCCTTTCAGTTTTTCAAGGAAGCGTTCCCCTGAAGGAAACCGACAAGATTGATGTTGAGGTTGTGGCATTGGGGAAGCAAGGGCTCATATTTGAAGAAGATGAGAAACATCCGCCTTTAAGATATTGCGATGTCTTCGCTTTTCTTCCTTTCCAGATAGACCAGCAGAGATACGCGATAGCGGCATATGTTATGACCTACGATGTTACGAAGCCGATAAAGGAGCAGGTTTATCGTCTTCTGATAAAAGGCTTCCAAAAGCCAATAAACCAAATCCGCCTCTACGACCCTCTCACTAATAAATTCATACCCTTGAAAATAATCCAAAAGGGCAAAAGCGTAGAGGTAGAGATCCCCGTCCTTGACTATCCCCGTCTCCTGATATTATCGTAGTGGTTAGAGATAATATAGCGCTTTATAGAATTTGCGAAAAAATTTTCGCGCTATTTTAAGAAACTTTATTGCGATGTGATACTGCACGATGGAGTGCGAAAAGCAAAAGATATCCTTAACTGTTCATAGCCTAAAAAACCATACCTACCCTTTCATACAAAGCTACCAGGGGTACCTTGTCATCATAGCTTCATTGTCCCCTCTTTCCTTATAACCTAAATAACCAAGGAAGAACGATGGAGCAACCTGGCTATTCCTCTAACTGACAAGTGGAGATAAATAGAAAGGACAAAGAATAAAACCCACTCCCTTCTATAATTCCTGAATGTTATTGATATTTCTCCTTCACTTAGTAATTCTACTATTACTGTTTTACAAGGTTTTACAAGCAAAATTTTGAAAATACAGCGAATTTTTTATTGACACTTTTAGCGAGATTAATACAATGCTAAATAGGATGAATTTAAAACATTTTATAAAATATGAATTTTTCTCGGGAGGTGAGCTTATATGAGGGTTAATGAAAGGAGGGAGATTGTTTGCTCCCCAGTCTCCCTCGCCGGGAAGCCCGGAAACCCATTTGGGGAAGTCCAAAGAGAAAGGAGGTGAAAAAGAGATGCGACGGAGAGGATTTACATTGATAGAGCTACTTGTCGTCATAGCTATCATCGCGATTCTCGCCGCCATTCTCTTCCCAGTTTTCAGCAGAGCACGAGAACAAGCGCGTAAGGCAGCTTGTATGTCCAACTTGAAGCAGATAGGGATGGCTTTGAGGATGTACAGCCAGGATTGGGATGAGAAAATCGTCCCTATGTACATTTGGAATTCTACAAATGGTTATCGCACCTGGTGGATGGTCCTTATACAACCTTATCTTAAAAACTATCAGATTTTGCATTGTCCTTCCTGCAACTATGACTGGTGGTGCGGAGGAGCAAGCAGCCAGTGCGAAGGTTTCCCAGACGACAACACAGTTCCCCTGGAGCAAAGGCATCGCTATATGGGTGGATATGGCTATAACTGGTATTTCACTGCCTGGCCAACAGATGATGCCAACACGCGAAACATCTCTGAGGCGGGACTTTCTCGTCCATCAGAGATAGTCGCTGTCTCCGACTCAGCCTGCGTGGTCACTGGTCCCAATCCGAGCATTGGCATAGACTTCAACGGATGGCTTAACGGATGGCCTGGCGGGAACGAGGTTAGGAGGCACAACGGAGGAGCAAACTACCTCTTCTACGATGGGCATGTTAAGTTCTCCACGCCGGAGCAGATGATAGACCCTGTTGACCCGGAAAGATACTGGGCACGTTGGAAATAGAATGGGACACTGCTTTAACAACTCTCTGGCGGGGCAATATGCCCCGCCAGAGAGTTATTCTATAATTTAACGAAACGAAAAAAGCGAAGATTCGTCTAATTTATCGGATATGAGAATAAAGATTTATATCTTGGTGTTTACTCTTCTGTCTTTCCTATCACAGCTTGGCTTAGCTAAAGGGGCGATTTCAATCCATCCGACAAACCACCATTACTTCCTCACTCCTGATGGTAAACCACTTCTTCTCACAGGGCTTTATGTCTGGGATATCTTTTGCGTCCCTACTTACGATTACAAGGCATTCTTCAAGAGATTAAAGGAAAACTCGCTAAACTTCGCCAGGGTCTGGGTGATGTGGGGATGGGAGGAAGAAAACTGGCTATGCCCATACCAGCGAACCGGACCAGGTATAGCTAAAGATGGCAGACCGAAATTTGACCTTGATAAATTCAATCCCCTCTTTTTCAAACATCTTAAAGAAGTGCTGGACTCGGCGAAAAAAGAGGGGATTTACCTCCAACTTGTCATTTTTGACGCTTGGTGTCTTAAGAACTCCGAGGGGCATTGGGATAGACATTGTTTCAACGGCGCCAACAATGTAAACGGCATAAATGCCGATAAAGATGGGGATGGGAAAGGGTTAGAATTTTGTAGCTTGCAGGATGAAAGGATTGTGGCTTATCAGAAGAGATTCATTGATAAGCTACTGGAAATATGTGCTCCCTATGAGAATATCTTCTTTGAGATTGCGAACGAGAACTACTACGACAGGAATTGGGAAGAGGAGATGGGTAGATATATCAAACAAAAGGAGGAAAAGCAAAGGATTAAACATCTTGTTATGCCCCTTGATATGCCTAACCACGATGGGGCGGGGATTAAGGTCTGGAATATTAAGGCATTAAAGGAAGGCTTCAAAAAGGCGTATGAGAAATTCAACCAGCCATTGATTATGGATACAGACGGTATCGGCGAGCCAGCTGATGATGTTATAAGGAGGGCTTTTTGGGTAGCATTTGTAAGCGGTGGGCATTTTGACTTCCTTGATAGCGCATTATCTCCCCAAACAAAAGGGGGTCCTCTCAATCCATTAAGAAGTAGAGTATATCGGCAAATGGGCTATATCGCTGAGTTTTCTAAAAGGATTGAGTTTTGGAAGATGAAACCGATGGATGAGATTGTTATTAAGGGGCAAGCCTTCGCCTTGGGAGAGGCGGGAAAGAGCTATGTTGTCTATCTTCCTCAAGGTGGAAGGATTTCCCTGAGATTGAACAGTGAGGGGAAGTTCCGATACAGATGGTTTGCCCCAAGAGAAGGAATTTTTCGTGGAGAGGGTGTCTTCAACGGGGAAAGGAAACATCACTTCACGCCGCCAGGCGAGGGCGACTGGGCTCTATTGATAGAAAAAGTCAATTGAGATATAATTTGAAAAGGTGATATTGAATTGGAAACCAAAACGAAAAAGGATACGAGAGCGATAAGTAAAATTAGAGTGAAAAATTTCAAGAGCTTCAAAGATTTGGAGGTTGAGCTGGGGAATTTCAATGTGCTCATAGGCGCCAACGCCTCCGGGAAGTCAAATTTCGTAGAAATATTTAGGTTTTTAAAAGATGTATTAACTCACGGTTTGGAAAATGCCATCTCTCTTCAGGGAGATGTGAAATATCTTCGCAACATCTCCCTTGGCGCTATGGAGGATTTGGTCATAGAGATAGTCTCACCTATGGAGGTGATTGGGGTAGGAAGACCCAGCGAGTCTAAGGGAGAGAGATTGGGAGCTAAAACATATGAAACCACATACAAATTTACATTAGGGTTTGGGGAAAGGAAAAAGAAATACGAGCTTCTTGAAGAGTCCTTCCTTTGCAAGTGCAAGTTGGTCAGGCTTATGGAAGAAAAAGATAGGCTGAGGAAAGTGGAGGTGATGGGGGAAGGAAGGATTATGCTGTCCAGGGAGGCAAAGGGGAAGCTGGAAGTAAAGGTGGAACCGCCAGACTTTCCATTTAGAAGAGAAGATATCTTTTATCCTTTTCCGTCCCTGGAGAGAATGCCCGAGAAGGAGCTCTTGCTGCGATTAGCTTCTCTTATTCTCCCAACACCTATAGAGGGTATCTTAGAAGAGCTCGCTATCTACGATTTTGACCCTAAATTGCCAAAGAAAGCTATCCCCATTGCGGGAAAGTTGGAATTGGAGGAAGATGGAAGTAATCTTGCTCTTGTCTTGAAAAATATTCTTGAGGATAAGGAAAGGAGAGAGCAACTTATCAATTTACTGAACTGGCTTCTTCCATTTGTGAGCCGTTTGGGTGTTGAGAAGTTTGCCGATAAATCCTTGCTCGTCATGCTACAGGAAAAGTATTTCAAGGAATATGTTCCTGCCCCCTTGATCTCCGATGGCACAATCAATCTCATTGCATTAATCGTTGCACTCTATTTTGAGAAGAAGAGGTTCATAATAATAGAGGAACCTGAAAGAAATATCCATCCCTATCTTATATCAAAAGTTGTGGAAATGATGAAGGAGGCATCGGGAAGAAAGCAAATCATCATAACTACCCATAATCCCGAGATAGTGCGACATTCTGGTTTGGAAAACCTCCTTCTCATATCTCGGGATGAGCAGGGCTTTTCTAACATCTCCCGCCCCGCTGATAAAGAGGGAGTGAAAACTTTCCTGGAACACGAGATAGGACTTGATGAACTATATGTTCAGGATTTGCTCGGTGTTTAGGAATGAATTATAAGGTATTATACATCTTCGTGGAAGGTGATGACGACGAAGATTTTTTTAGAGCAATAAAGGAAGAGATATTTGGCGGGAAATATAACTGCATCCAAATAGTAAAGTATGCTCAAAAAGACCCTGAGTATGTGGAGAAGTTCATTAAGAGCATAAAGGCTATGAAAGCCGATTACATATTTGTGGCGGATATTGATAAATTCCCCTGTATAACAGCAAGGAAAGCAAATATTAGGGGGAAATATTCTTTCTTAGATAACGAAAAGATATTAATTGTTGTAAAAGAAATTGAAAGCTGGTATCTTGCTGGAGTGGACCAGGCAATTAGAAAGAAGTTAAAGATTAAGTGCTCTTTACCATCAACAGATGATTTAACCAAAGAAGAACTTAAATCCCTAATGCCTAAAAAGTTCCTTTCTTTTAGAACCTTTCTTCAGGAACTTCTTAAACATTACGAGCTACAAACAGCAAGGCGAAATAACAAATCCTTTGATTATTTTCTTCGTAAATATTAGCTAAAGATAAATTCGCTCTCCTCCTCTCTGGGCGGAGTGGCGGGCGAGGACAAGGGTCTTTATTATCTCCAGCGTCTCCTCTGGTGGAAAAGGAGGTTTTTTACTCTCTACCATCCTTATGAAAGCTTTGAGCATATTTGAATAGAAGTAATCGCTATCCTCAACCCTAACCTCTCGCCAGCCCTTCGTTCCATAAAGGTTCATCTGGAATAGATAGGAAATTTCCTTGTAAACCGTGAGGACGAATTTTCGTCCGTCATTCTTATTTATGATGACGATATCCTTACCCTCTTCTCCCACATTTTGCACCGACTTTATTCCCGGTCCGATGCAGACATAGAGCTGTTCCATAGCATGAATGCCGTAAAAGATAAGGTCACCGCTACAGATGCTGTTTCCCGTGAGTATCTCTCCCAAGTCATCCTTTTGGGCAAGGAATTCTTCAACCTCCTTAGCATAGCGAAGTGCGGAACAGGACATAAATGGGGCATTGTGCTTCTTTGCTATGTTTACGAGCTCTTCGGCTTCTTCAATTGAGGGTGAGAGTGGCTTGTCAACGAAGGTCGGTAGCCCTGCCTCAAGGAATGGAACTGCCCTTTTCTGGTGTTTCATCGTCGTATCATCGGCGATTATTACGCCGTCAATCTTGCCAATCATCTCCTCCATATCATCGACGACATTCTCTATACTGCAAATCCTGGCTATCAATTCCGCAGCTTCCCTATCCGGGTCCCATATATGGGTTACCCTTGCCCCTTCAATCCTTGATTTATAGAGGGGGAAATTGTGTTGGCGGGCTAAAAATTCATCATAACCATTGAACATCTCGGAGAAGCTCTTCGCGTGCCAGGATTTGGCTCCTCCTACCATTCCAATTTTCAGCATTACGAATCCCTCCTTCACAATGGGTTAATTTTCACTGGTTTATTTAGGTTGGCGCTATTCCATACAGCCTCGGAGATTTGGAGGTCTCTTGCACCATCCCAAAGTGTGCTCTTAGGTTTCTCCTCTCCCAAACAGGCACGGGCGAATGCCTCTAACTCTCCCCTATAGCCAAAGGCTCCCTCTGATTTCGTTGCCATAAGTTCCGTCCATTCAGGGAGCCATTCTATCGTCTGGGTCCTTCCACCAACACTGAATTCCTTATAAGGTAACTCGCGGGGATGATAGCGAAGGTGAATCATATCCGTTATTTCCAACCAACAGCCATTGCCTGAGAGTGCGAGCCTCTCGCTTATCTTCCAATCGCTTGCCTCCAGCGAGTTGAGGTTCATCACGAAGGCTACCCCGTTCTGGAATTCACCAGTTATCGCGTAGGCGAACATATTGGGATTTAAAACATAAAGCTTTGCATATAATTCTCTCATCTCGCCGCAGAAGAAGCGAGCAAGGTTGAAGATATGGACAACCTGACCAATCAAAAAAGCTTTAGCTGGGTCCTCTATTCCCCAGATGGCGGGATAAGGACCGTTGGAGAATCTCGCTTCAAGGAAATGGATACCGCCAAACTCCTCGCTATCGGCGATTCTCTTTGCCATCTGATAGCAAACTGCGTAGCGCTTCATATAGGCAACAGCACCCCAAAGACCCTTGGAATCGGCATATTTTGCCAGCTCAACCGCTTCCTCATAGGAAACAGCAGAAGGCTTTTCAACGAATATGGGGATTCCAGCGTCAAGACATTGCTTGCCCACTTGGCAGTGCATCTGGGGAGTGCCCACTATGATTGCTCCATCAAGCTCTTCCTTTGAGAGCAATTCCTCAACATCCGTATACCAGCGAAGTGCGCCGAACAAACGAGCATTTCTTCTCGCCAATTCTTCCTTCAAATCGCAGACAGCGACGAGGTCAATTACCGGGATTGTATGGATTGTGGGATACAAGGCGGATGTTGAATGGGCACCACAACCGATGAAAGCAATTCTCGCTTTCCTTTCGGGCATATGTTAGCCTCCTTTCTATAAGGAATTATTATGCAAACAAGTATAGGACTTGGAACGATTTTTGTTTAGCAAGTTAGAATGAAAACCTATTTGCTCGCTTCCAAGCGCAATTTTATTGCCATTAAGTTTGTCTCACGCACCCTTTTGACCAGCTCCCACTTCGGTTTGTCTCCCATATCAACCATTCCAAAGGCATAATGTTCACCGTAAATCAGGTCTTCTCCTCTTCCTGGTCCTCTGCCTGTGAGTGGCTGGTCCCTATAGAAGAACCAGGCGACACCGAGACAATATGGATTTTGGGAAGCATCCTTCAGCCACTTGCTATAAAGTTCTCCCGAGTGGGCGTCATCTTTAGCCCAAACTCCATAAAGCCCAAAGCCTCGTTCCCCATTGTAGAATGCTGGGTAGGAGAACTCACCACAGATTATCGGCTTTCCCGTTTCCTCAACCAACCTTTTTATCCAATCGCTCATAAACTCAAATGAATAAAGGTCATAGCCTATCACATCACAATATTTAGCAGAGACCCTCCAATCCTCCTCGCTCTCCCACCAACCTGGGACAATCCAGAAGCCGAAATACAGATGGTTGGGGTCTATTTCCTTTACTGTTCTATAAATGAATTCATAATATCGCTCCGCGTAAAAGAGCCTCAGCTTCTCCAAATCCTCATCGGGTAGGTTGGGATGTTTACCATAAATCTCCTCTTTGTTTTCTGCATCCAGCTTCCAAGCATTTGCAAGAGATTTCCAATCGCCCTTATAGATGTTTTCAATGGCATAATCTATCAGCGCCCTTTTCGCCGGGATATTCGCTGGCTTTCTCAAGATTTCCCTTATCTCTTCCCTACTTATTATCTCGTCGTATTCATTTCCCAGCGACCAGCCCACTACGAATGGGTCGTCTTTCCTTGGCTCAATCTGACGGCGGAGTGATTCCCTGAACTTTTCCCTTATCTCGGGGTCAAAAATATCGGGATGACGGGCAACATTGGGAACATCCCATCTGTAGAGGACGGGAAGGAAGGGTAACCCTTCGAGCTCTCCCCACTTGCCAACTCCAGAAAAACCCCATAGCTTGAGCCTTTTCCTCGTCAGCTCAATGGCTATCTCTCGCCAATTCTCTCCGTATTTGCGAATCATATTAGCGGTGTGGAAGGCGACATACTCGTCCGCTTGACTCGTGCCCCAAGCTCCCCTTGCCCAGCAGGCTGAATAAATACCATCTTTGGGAGGTAGCCACTCAAAGAGATATTCCCTATCGCTGACGGGTGTCATCTCCCAGTTCAAAGTTGGGACACCACAGAGCCCGATATAAAAGCAGGGGTTACCCTCAGGAGTTATCAGCCACCAGTAATTGTTCTTTTTTATTACCCTGTAAAATCCCGTTCCCTTTTCCTTCCAGCCAGCGAGTTCGTATCCTCCGAAGCGGTCATATCCCTTTGGTTCGCTTAAAGAAGCGAGCCATCTTTTCTCCTCTTCCCAGGCTTTCTTCAGGTCTTCATCGCTTTTGATTTTCTCCTTCCAATCGGCATATTTGCATTGACCATAGCGGTCTATAAAAGGGGCGAGTTTTTTGAGGTCGGGATAGGCAATAATGCGGAAGGTAATTTCAATTTCAATGCTATCACTCGTAGTCCAGGGAATTATCTGGGGAAGCTGTGGTTCGAATATAAAGAGAGGAAGCGGTCTTTGGGGAAAGGTGAATGTTCTCGTCCTTTTACCCGCCGAAAGCTTTATTTTCTCCACGATTATTAGATAATCGGCTTTTCCTTTAGCCCAACCAGGAATGTGATAGAGGGTAAGGTCACCCCTATGTGGTTGAAAGCTTCCTTCACTCCGACCTACGAGTTCGCCATCAAGGTAGAGTTCTCCTTTCTGAGTGGTCACTATTGCTTTGGATTTATAAACTTCATCCAATTTCCATTTGGGGGAGGCAACGATGAATCGCCAGTTTTTTCCGTCAGCGATTCCCAAGATTAGGTGGAGGTTATCCAACCTACAGGGGCTGGAGCCCTCTGAGGAATTCTCAAAGTCAATATAAAAACCAGTTTTTGCTCCCCAGTCATATTGGGAGACGATGTAGAGGCGGTTTATCTCTCCAAGGGCTAATGTGGATAGCAAGAATATAGCAAGGACAAAGAATTGTATTTTCACTCTTGACTTTCCTCCTTTCCTTTGCTATAAATTTTGATTGAAAAATAGTTGCCAAAATTTGCCGATTTGTTATAGTATAATAATGGAATTTG